>CAZBFS010000182.1:0-3732 GCA_964491215.1 uncultured Proteiniphilum sp. | reverse complement strand
TGGCGACAGTTACATATCGCGGATTCACTTTCCCCGTAATCGAAGTAGATGGGAAATTAATATCGATCAGTCATGGCTACAATCACTATAAAGAGGTTGTGGGCAAGCAAGATCTATTCATGAAAAACTACAACTACACTATGCTCGACATATTAGAGAAATGGTCTCTTTTTGAAGATATTTGCGATGAATTAAGCGCTTTCTATAGGCCTGATATCGGTAAAGATTTTGATTTCTTCTTCGATGTTGATGAAGTTAAGTTCGAACCGCCCATCCTCTATCCCGACAAAATTCTCAATGCCGGTTCGAACTATCACGATCACGCATTGGAAATGGGCGCTGCCAAACCAGAAAAAGAAGGCCATGAACCTTACTTCTTTTATAAAGGTAGGACACATACGATCATTGGTCACAAGGATGTAATCCGGCTAACTCCTCGCGCCAAATACATTGACTGGGAAGCCGAACTGGCTATTGTGATCGGAAAAACAGCTAAAAATGTCAGCGCCTCAGACGCACTGGAATACGTAGCCGGATATACCTGCTACAACGATATTTCCGGTAGAGATCGCATGATAAGGAAGAATGAGACTTTTGATTATGACTGGTTCTCAAATAAAGGGAATGACACCTTTGGTCCACTAGGACCCTACATCGTCCCCTCGAAATTTATTTCCGATCCCAACAACCTGCCTGTCAAATTGTACCTTAATGGCGAACTCATGCAAGACACAAATACGAATTTGATGGTTTGGGATATCGCCGAGCTGATTGAAACTGCTTCTTCCGTCACAACTCTTTCACCTGGAGATATCATCGCTACTGGTACGGGAGCTGGAGTAGGAATGGGCAAAGGCATCAAAGTCAAACACGGAGAAATTTGGAAGGTATTCGAACATATGTATGCCGGAAAGAGCATCATGCTCAAGGATGGTGATACGGTTGTTGTCGATATCGATGAAGTCGGTCAATTAGAAAACAAAGTGGAAGGATATTAAGCCAATCCCAGGCCTGATCTGTCTGTTTAGGACAAGTGCGAACAGATGTATAACAAGTAAGGCTACTAAATGAAATTATCTCAGACAGCAGGAGGGAAATTGTGTCACTTGTATTTAAGCTAGCAACAGTCGACCACCGAGGATTTGTATTCCCCGTTATCGAGATCAACAGTTCTCTTTATGATATTAACCGTGGGTATGAATACTACAAGATGAGAACGGGCAAGCGTGATTTATTCAAGGCTAAACATAACTACACTATGCTCGATATTTTGGAAGAATGGGAGTTGTTTAATAATCTTCTGGGAGAGATGGCAGGATTCTACAATGACAACCCAAGCCGTACCGAATCTTTTGTTTACGAAGAGGACGATATCGCATTCAAGCCTCCTGTTCTATACCCAGACAAGATCCTGAATGCTGGTTCTAATTACTATGATCATGCTTTAGAAATGGGCGCAGCCAAACCGAAAAAAGATGGTCATGAACCTTATTTTTTCTACAAAGGCCGCACGCACACCATCATTGGCCATGGTGACCCCATCAGGCTAACACCCCGCTCTAATTTTGTGGATTGGGAAGCTGAAATGGCAATTGTTATCGGGAAATCTGCAAAAGATGTTCCGGCTGAAAAAGCTCTTGATTATGTAGCCGGTTACACCTGCTACAACGATATCTCGGCTAGAGATCGCATGATACGGCACGATGAAACTTTTGATTTTGATTGGTTTTCCAATAAAGGCAATGATACCTTCGGGCCTTTGGGGCCTTATATAACCCCTGCACAGTTTATTCCTGATATTGACAACCTATCAATCAGACTCTACCTAAACGGCGAGATCATGCAAAATACGAATACCAATCTGATGGTGTGGAGTGTTGCCGAATTGATCGCAACGGCATCATCAGTCACGACTCTGTCACCTGGCGATGTCATCGCCACTGGAACGGGCGCTGGCGTGGGAATGGCCAAAGGAGCCAACGTCGGCTATAGCGCTACTGACAAACTCTTTGACCACATGTACGCGGGAAAAAGTATCTTGTTGAAAGCTGAGGATGTTTTAGAAGTTGAGATAGAAAGATTGGGCCGCCTAATCAATATAGTGAAAGGCTACCAATAAACAGCCGGAGGTGACATTAGCACTTAAGCAAAAGGAGGCAAAAAATGTCAGAGGTGCAATTGAACACAAAGAAAAGAGGGAGTAGTTTTCAGCTTTGGCTGAGGGCTCTCGGAAGTAGCGCCTTAGTAGCAGGGGTTCAGATCGGGCCCGGCACGATGTCTTCGACATTGTTCGCCGGCTCCGGATTCGGGCTCAATCTGCTTTGGCTTGTGGCCCTGTCAGGAGTTTGGCTTGCCGCTCTTACGATGATGGCAGGCACGGTAACAGTAGTCACTGGAAAAACGACTCTTCAAGCTCTCGACAGGCACGTGTTTAAGGGATGGGGAAAAGTTAATGGGTGGGTGCAAGTTGTATGCAATATCGGGGCGGTAATTGGTGTATCCGTCGGGATGGCAGATGCATTTAAGGTCTTCTTCCCTAATCTTTCAACTTTCCTCTCTACTCTGATTCTGCTGGTTATCAGTTTGTTTTTCATGGTTCTTCGAGGGAAGTATAGCTTTATCAAGTCTATGATATCAGTCATTGTAGGAGCCATGGTCGTTCTGTTCGTCCTCAACATCTTCTTCGTGAAAATCAATTTCTTTGAAGCGCTGTCAGGTCTGGTACCCACGATACCCGCAGGCAGCCTGATTGCGGTGACCGGCATAATTGGTGGATCGATCGGTGGTCTACCCATGCTTTTCTATCCCTATCAGGTCAAGGCGGCTGGCTTCAAAAAGGAAGACCTGCCCGTCATGAGATGGGACAATATCATGTTCCTTGGAGTAGCATTCAGCTTGATCTCGGTTAGCGTCCTGCTCGCCGGATCGGCCCTCCACGCTCCTGGTGCCGCTCCGGTACAAAACGCAATCCAAGCTGCAAACGCTTTGGCGCCTATCGGAGGATCAGCGGCCAAATGGTTATTCTCTCTCGGTTTCTTTGCGGTAGTTTGGTCAACGGCTGTATCGCCTTGTTTCGGTACAGGATACTATGTCGCTGACCTGCTAAACTTCAAAACAAAAGGTGATGAAGAAAAGGCGTTGATCGACGGAGACATCCACAGCGACACAAGATTCAAAATCCTGTCAGGTCTGACTATGGTCAGTTGGCTGCTCGGCCCCCTGGTTGCTAAGGTCGTTGCACCTTTCATTGTCATTATGATCGCGATGGGCATTCTCAATTTGTTCACCCCATTCATTATTGCTTCTTTGTTTTATATTTCAACAAGTAAAAAAATCATGGGGAAATATGCTATCGGCTGGTTCCATAGGTTAACGATTGCGGTTGGTTTTGCGTTCTCAATCGTCGGTGTTTGGTCTTTCATCTCATTCTTGAAGAGTACCTTCTTTTAGACAATTGTTGTCTTGACAGGTCAAGCCATCACCAAAACAAAGGGGGGAGCTTGCTCCCCTCTTTATTTTGTTTGATAAGTCGATTATCTTCCAATGGCGGAGAGGTACAAGAAGGGCCTGCCTTGCTGATTGTAAAGCTGACGATAAAAAACCTTGTCCTTATCTCCATAGGTTTCTTAATAGAAACGGCAACCGCTGAAACAGACAAGCTTTGGCCGGCTCTATCTGCGGTCGTACTCGTAATCCGAGCCCAGGGCGCTGGGCGGATGGTTGTGCCTGGAG
>CAZBFS010000181.1:0-3747 GCA_964491215.1 uncultured Proteiniphilum sp. | reverse complement strand
GCTTCCTTCAAAGTATCAGGAGCGAAAAAGTTAAAACCGTCCGTTCTCATCTCTTATGTCCTTTCTACTTACCTTATCGCGCTAAAGATTAACTATTTGATCCCTTGGGATAATAGGTATGCGTGATAGGGATAGCGGTCATATAGGTCCCGGTTGCGTTATAGATGGCGTTGACAATGGCGGGAGCTACCGGAGGGGTCGGGAGTTCACCAACACTCTTCGCACCGAAAGGGCCCGTCGACTCATAGCTTGTGACAATGTGCGTGTGAATAGCGGGCATATCGAGAGCAAGGGGGGTGTTGTAGTGAAGCAGATCTGAAGAAAGAACTTTCTTGGTTATCCTGTCAATCTCAATCTCCTCCGTCAGGGCATAACCTAATCCCATACTGATACCACCGTGAATCTGGCCTTCGACGACATCAGGATTAATTGGTTGTCCTACATCCACGGCCTGAATAATGTGCTTAACCTGAACGCTCTTGGCTCGTTCATCAACAGCAACTTTTGCCCAACATACTACAAATGACAGAGGATCATCGGCAGGTTTGTAGTTTGAAGACCCTGTGATGATCTCATAACCCGTCTTGAGAGTCAGCATCTCCATAACTTCTTTCAAGTCCATGTCGAAATTCTTACGTCCACTATTCAGGGTGAATCGCCCCTTTGCGAAACCAATCTCTTTCCCGTCAACACTGTATAGCCGAGCTAGTCGCTCTTTTGTTTTATGAATGCAGTCTTCTACAGCCTGAGTAACGGCGTTGCCAGCTCGGTAGGCTTGGCTGCTTGCGACGGTTCCTGTCTCATAAGGTGTGATCTCTGTATCAGCTGCGATGATGGTGATATCATTCAGATCAATCCCAAGTCCTTCAGCAGCGATTTGACTTAAGATTGTTTCGCTACCCTGACCGATATCGGCTGAACCTGTCAACAAGCTGACTGTGCCGTCTGAATTAATCATAATCAGGCAACCGCTCGCATCCGCAATTGTTCCAGCCCCACTGGGATGGCATCCAAATGCTACGCCCCAGGCCTCTTTAATATGGTTGCTTTCAGGCTTTTTTTGATTTGCTCCTAGGTCAATATTCTTCCGAATTTGTTCTGCTTCGACGATGCATTCTTCCATGGCGCAACTGAATACTGTCTTTTCAGAGCCAGGGATTTTATCACCGGAGTTAACATGATTCTTCCGCCGAAAATCAACGGGGTCAAGCTGTAAGGCTTTGGCGATTTTCTCGAACATTACTTCCCGTGCAAAGGTTGCTTGGGGATTACCAAATCCCCTCATGGCACCGCCTGGGACGTGGTTTGTGTAAATTGCATAGCCTCTGCCAAGAAAATGTGGGATCTTGTAATTGGTGAAAGCGAGGCTGATATTGACAACAATTCCTGCTACGTTTGCGTAAGCGCCACTGTTCAGATAGTTGTCAACAAGCATGGCTTTCAAATAGCCTTCCCTTGAGACTCCGATTTTAAGTTTCATTTTTGCGCTATGCCGCACTGTAGATCCGTACATCTGCTCTTCTCGGGAGTTGATAATCTTGACTGGCCTTCCGAGTTCCTTCGAAAAAATGGCAGCAACAGGTTGGTTATGTATCTGTTGTCTTTCTCCGAAGCCTCCACCCATAATCGGCTTGATAACGCGGATGTCGTTTTCTCTCATTTCCAGAAGCCTTGCCAGGAGACGCTTGTCTTTGAAAGGGCTTTGCGAGGTGCTGATAATTGTAAGCTTGCCACCATCGGAATAATTACAGATGCAGCCGTTTGGTTCCAGTGAAATATTTTGAACGGTGGGGACGGAAAATTCATCTTCAAAAATGTAATCAGACTCTGCAAAACCTTGATCGATGTCACCTCTCTTTAGCTCTTTTTTGTAGAAAACATTGGAATCGAATAAATCAGGATGGAGCAAGTCAGCATCTTCTTTCATTGCTTCAAGCACGTCGAATACCGGTTTTAAAATTTCATACTCTATAACAAGTTTGTCAAGCGCCTCCTGACAGGCGATTTCGCTCGTCGCCGCAACGGCAGCGATTCTGTCTCCCATGAATAGAGGGTGGTCAGTCAGGATGGTTTGATCTTCTATAAATACCGGCGATTGAGTTATGACGGCACTATTATATAGCCTTTGGGGAACATCTTGTGGCAATAAAATTTTCAGCACTCCTGGAACCTTCTCGGATTCGGTCTTGTCGATGCTAATTACTTTGGCGTGCGAATAAGGACTTCTTTTCACCATCGCATAAACCATATTGGGCAAGGTATAGTCATCAGTGTATTTCGCCGTCCCGTTTATTTTTCTTACAGCTTCAAGTCGGGGATAGGAATCCCCTACCACTCTCAGCGCCATCTTATACTCCTTCCTTTTCAAGGGATTTCTTCACTCGCATCTCTTCTGCCGCATCTGCTACCGCTTCAACGATCTTGGTGTAGCCAGTGCAGCGGCAAAGATTTCCTGAGATTGCTTCCTTAATTTCAAATTCAGTTGGATCGGGATTGTTGTCAAGAAGATCCTTGGCCGCCATGATCATACCTGGGGTGCAGAAGCCACACTGAACTCCCCCGAGTTTGGCGAAAGATTTTTGTAATGGATGGAGATCTTGATCACAAGAGATACCTTCAATCGTTATGACGCTCTTTTGATCCACTTGTGCAGCCAGTGTGGTACACGCATAAACGGCTCGTCCATTCAGAAGGACAGTGCACGCACCACAATGACTGCTATTACAAGCATTTTTAGTGCCCAAAAATCCTATTTCTCTTCTCAGTAGTTCAAGTAACGTCAGCTCGGGACGAATTGAACATTCATGGAGTTGACCGTTGATGTGCAATGTTATGACGAGCATTTGACGTTCTCTTCCAAGGGGGTTCATTTTATCTAGCATCTCAGTGCTCTCCTTTTCCGAAAATAAAAAGGCCGGTACACCAATTGCCGCAACAATTGTATGTACCGACCAATATGATAACTATAACTATTTATCACACCTGCCGACACAAAATCGGTTTTAGTTGAAATTCTATTTGTGTAAAAATTCAACCAAAATTAAGGTTGGGAAAGGCTCTCCCCTGTCGATAAGAGTATCATCTTTCGATCATTTTATCAAGAATAAACAAAAAATAAAGCGTATCTTTCTCGATCGAAAGCTTGCTGAGAAAATCAATGACCTTGCAGCCTAGGAGTCGCTCAACTTCAGCAGCGTGATGCTCTTGGCATCGTGCTTTGATAATCTTTCGAAGTTTACCTATCAGTTCGATTCCATCACTCGTATGAAGCAGGCTCGTCTCCAGGGGTGTGAAAATTCCATTGAACTCGACGACGATGTAGTTTTTGGTCACACCTACGTTAGTCTGGACGGGTCCCTTCCCCACATCATCCTTATAAAGCTTTATGAAGCTTTCCCTCAGTTGCACCTCAAGTGGCTTCATTAAGACTACCTCCTTTCCGGTTTTTCCCAGCGGACAACGTGTTCACCGGCAATCTTGTTCCAGTTCGGGTCTAACAAGATGGACTGCGATTCTGTTCATATCATAACAGCAACATACAATTATCTTGTATTTTCTACCAATTGCCAAGCAGCATCAGAGAGCTGTTATTTAGATTGTAGATGACTAATTCCTGTGTTTCTTCCATGTGTGGGTTTCCTTCAATATATCACCCTATTTCAATATGCTTCACGGCAGGTCATCTTAGCCGGTCGCCGTACAGGTGTGCTTTACAAAGCCAGGTCTTCCTGATATCATTTGTACTCA
>CAZBFS010000180.1:0-3768 GCA_964491215.1 uncultured Proteiniphilum sp. | reverse complement strand
AAAGAGATGCACCCGGAGCCTGATGTGCCGGTCCAGGAGTCTAAGGTAGATACCCCTCAAGCTGAACAGATTCAGGACGCGGATCAAACCCCAAATACCGATGAAACTTCTCTCACCGATCAGCCGGAAGTAGTTGAAGACTCCGCCATGGAATCGGAGACTGAAACTGTTGAGTCTGCTGTTTCAGAGCCGGAATCTGCAGAAGAAACACCGGCATCAGAGCTGGAATCTGTTGAAGAAACATCGGCATCAGAGCTGGAATCTGTTGAAGAAACACCGGCATCAGAGGAAGCAGGGAAGCAGAAGGAGGAGCAGGGTGAGAAAATTGACTACCATCTGGATGATGGGCATGCTGATGAGTCGGAAGAGACCAGCAGTGAGGGGGAGAGTGATGAAGACTCCGATTCAAGTGAATCTGCTGCCACATTACTCACCGTTGATGTGATTGTGCAAAAACTAAGTGAGTTGCTGGATGATGATCGTCCCCAAAGAAAAGAGATCGATGAGTACAAGAATCAGTTCTACCGTACTCTGCGTAACGAGATTGAAGGACAAAAGCAGTCTTTCCTTTCAGCAGGAGGTGAAGAGATCGATTTTGTAGCCAATGAACCGCCGCTGTTTACCGAAGGTAAGGAACTGCTGCAGAAGATCAGAGAGAAACGAGCTGCCATTCTGGCCATGGAAGAGGCTGAGAAGGAGAAGAATGTAGCCAGAAAACTGGTCATCATCGAGCAGGTAAAATTATTGACCCAGAACCAGGGACAGGAGGATTTCAACAAGATATACCAGGAGTTCAAGTCGCTCCAGCAGGAGTGGAATGAAATTAGGTTGATTCCACAGGCACGGGTGAATGAACTATGGAAATCATACCAGCATTATGTTGAAATCTTTTATGACCTGGTACGGATCAACAACGAGTTCCGGGAATATGATTTCAAGAAGAACCTGGAACTGAAAACCGAACTTTGTGAAGCTGCTGAAAGGCTTGAGGAGGAGTCTGATGTGGTATCTGCCTTCCATCAGCTTCAAAACCTACACCAGGAGTGGCGTGAGATTGGTCCGGTATCCAGAAAGGATAGAGAAGATATCTGGAACCGTTTCAAGGAAGCGTCCACCAGCATCAACAAGAAATACCAGGCACATTTTGAAGCCCTTAGAAGCAAGGAGGATGAGAACCTAGAACTGAAAACAGCACTGTGCGAAAAGCTGGAGGCGATTGATTACAGTCAGATCAAAACCATCAGGGACTGGAACAACAAGGTGAAGGAGGTGCTGGAGGTACAGACAATGTGGCGTCAGATAGGATATGTACCCCGCAAGTGGAACACCAAGATATACAAACGTTATCGTGCTGCCTGTGATTTCTTTTTTCGATCAAAAAATGATTTTTACAAATCACTCCGCAATGAAATGGAGGAGAACCTCCGGAAGAAAATTGCTCTCTGTGAACGCGCTGAAGAGATGAAAGAAAGCCAGGATTGGAAGAAGACCACCCAGGAGATGATCGAAATCCAGAAAGAGTGGAAAAGTATCGGCATCGTGCCGCACAAGTATGTGGATTCAATCTGGAAACGTTTTATCACTGCCTGTGATTATTTCTTCGAGCAGAAAAAAATGCATACCTCTTCGCAATATGAAGAGGAATCCAAAAACCTGGAAGCAAAGAAAAAGATCGTGGAACAGATCAATCTACTCGATACAGCCCTTGATGCCGAACAAGCGGTTGAGACACTGCGCGGTCTGATGGATGATTGGTATGCAATCGGACACGTGCCATACAAGTTGAAAGATCGTGTTTACAGGGAGTTTTACGATGCCACTGAGGCGCAGTTTGACCGGCTCAACATCGACAAGGCAGAGCGTAAGCTGGAAAGTTTCAAAACCAACCTCGCCGATATGAGTCGTTCCGGCAATGCCAAGAGCCAGCTGTTGCGTGAACGCGAGAAGCTGATGCGGCAATTCGACCGGATGAAGAATGAGCTGCAGACCTATGAGAACAACATCGGTTTTCTTTCCGTATCATCCAAGAAAGGCAACCACCTGGTGGACGACATGAATCAGAAGGTGGAAAGGATCAAGGCTGAATTGCAGCTGATAGTGAAAAAAATCGATACTCTGGATAAGGAGTTGTAACAGGATCATCCTGTAAGTTGAAACATGAGACAGCAGCCGGTCATTGCGGTTGCTGTTTTTATATGTTGGTGAAAGCGTAATTTGGTATTTTTCAAGGAAAAGTGTAATTTTACCGCACGCTTTGGTTGTATGATGATAAGCATTGTGACAAAAAGTCTATCTGACATGAATTATAAACACTAATTTTATTGAAAAACAGATGAAAAACAATCGACTAATCTGGCTGCTGGCACTTATTGCCATAGTTGGATGTACAAACAAACAGAAAGAGGCTCCCGTGGAGCAGACTACGCTCTCAGGACTGATGAAATCCGACTTTCAGTCGGTGGTGAACGGTGATTCAACCGATTTGTTCGTGTTGAAGAATACAAACGGAATGGAGGTGGCGGTAACCAGTTATGGTGGGCGTATTGTCTCGGTGATGGTGCCTGACAAAGAGGGGAATATGCAGGATGTTGTGCTCGGATTTGACAATGTTGATGATTACATGGCCATCGACAATGATTTCGGTGCCACGATCGGACGTTATGCCAACCGTATCGCCAACGGTAAAGTAACTATTGGGGGAGTTGCATTTGATCTTCCTACCAACAATTTCGGACATACACTCCATGGCGGTCCTAACGGTTTTCAAAAGCAGGTTTTTAATGCCACACAGCCAGACAGTCAGAGTGTAGTGCTTACTTATCTCTCAAAAGACGGAGAAGAGAACTTTCCGGGCAACCTGACTGTGAAGGTGACCATGATGCTCACCGACGACAATGCCATCGATATTGCATACGAGGCTGAGACTGACAAAGAGACCGTTGTGAACCTTACCAACCACTCCTATTTCAACTTGAGTGGTGATCCCAAACAAACAGTACTCGACCACCTGCTTACAATTAATGCGGATGAATTCACACCTGTCGACGAGACATTTATGACAACAGGGGCAATTGAGACAGTGGAAGATACACCGATGGATTTCAGAAATCCTGTTGCTATTGGTGAGAAGATTGATCAATATGATTTTGAACAGCTGAAGAATGGTGATGGCTATGACCACAATTGGGTGTTAAATACCAAAGGTGATGATACAGTAGTGGCTGCTTCGGTATGGTCTCCCGTTACAGGGATCCGTTTGGATGTATATACCACCGAACCGGGTGTTCAGGTCTATTCAGGCAACTTCCTTGATGGCACCGTGACCGGAAAGAATGATATCACATACCAGAAACGTACCGCTGTCTGCCTGGAGACGCAGAAATATCCCGACTCACCCAACAAGCCGGACTGGCCCTCTCCCTATCTGAAACCGGGTGAGAAGTACACCAGCCGTTGTATCTACAAATTTTCTGTGCAAGAATAGTTTAATTTATTAAAAGATGATCATGGAAAGCATTTCCAATTTGCCTGAATGGCTGATCATAGTGATAGCCATACTGGCCCTGTTCGACTCGGTAATGAAGCTGATCGCTCTCTGGAAGTCGGCCCGCAACAATCATCTCGCATGGTTTATCTGTCTGGCCATTTTCAACACGGTGGGTATACTTCCCATTGTATACCTGGTTCTGAACAGGAGCAAAGTGATAACCAAAGCTGAATAGGCTTAGAGTAACAAAAGTGAGAGGGTGGGGCAACAATGGTTCCACC
>CAZBFS010000179.1:2448-3775 GCA_964491215.1 uncultured Proteiniphilum sp. | reverse complement strand
CGAGGCGGCGGCATTGCCTTCCATCCGGGAAGATCTGGAGGCGTTGGGTTTCGAGCTGAGTCATCTGGGCAGCAACAGCTTCGGGATACAGGGTATTCCATCCGAGATTGGTAATGCCGCTCCTTCGCAGTTGATCTGTGCAATGCTCGACAGCAGCATGCATACGGGAAATGATGTGAAGGATGAACTTCGCGAAACGCTCGCCCTTTCACTGGCTCGTATGACTGCCATTCCCTACGGACGGGTGCTCACCTCGGAAGAGATGCTGCTGGTGGTGAGTGAGTTGTTTGCTTCACGAACTCCCGGTTATACGCCCGACGGACTGAAAGTGATCAGTGTTCTCTCCGACGTGGAGATAGAAAAGAAAATGCATTAACCAACTACTTAATAATTTGATATTATGGAATATACCTATTGTGGAAAGAGCGGATTGCAACTTCCCCGGATATCGCTGGGACTGTGGCACAACTTCGGTTTTATCGATGATTTGGAGACCGCACGTGAGATGATTATATTTGCCTTCGAACAGGGGGTGACCCATTTCGACCTGGCCAACAATTACGGACCTCCACCGGGATCGGCAGAGAGTAATTTCGGCCGGATCCTGAAAGAACAACTCTCATCACACCGGGATGAGATGATCATCTCCTCGAAAGCAGGTCATCTGATGTGGGAGGGTCCCTATGGTGACGGCTCCTCCAGGAAGTCATTGATGGCCAGCATCGATCAGAGCCTCAGGAGAACGGGACTCGATTATTTCGATATATTCTACTCACATCGTTTTGATCCCCATACTCCTGTGGAGGAGACCATGCAGGCGTTGGTTGACATTGTTCGTGCGGGGAAGGCACTTTATGTGGGCCTCTCGAAATACCCCCCGGCGGAAGCACGCAAAGCGATGCGCTACCTGGCGGAGCGTGATGTGCCCTGTCTCATTTTTCAGGATAAGTACAGCATGTTCAACCGTCAGCCGGAGCAGGAGGTCCTGGAGGTGACCCGTGAGTCTGGAACGGGGTTCATCGCCTTCTCGCCATTGGCACAGGGACTGCTTACCGACAAGTACCTCCACGGCATACCTGATTATTCACGTGCAGCTGACCCTGCCGGCTTCCTGAAAAAGGAACAGGTGTCACAACTGCTGGTAGGGAAGGTGTCACAACTAAATGAGATAGCTGCCAACCGCGGGCAGACCATGGCTGAGATGGCGCTGGCCTGGGCTTTGCGCGATGAGAAGGTTACCTCACTCATTGTTGGCTCCCGCAACGTGGAACAGCTGAATGACAACCTGAAAGCATTGAAGAATCTCGCATTTTCACAAGATGAGTTA
>CAZBFS010000179.1:203-2438 GCA_964491215.1 uncultured Proteiniphilum sp. | reverse complement strand
GTGCTGATTGATCAGATCCTCGATGGTGCTACATTGTAAAAGCAGCTGGTGACTGTCTGGAAGCGATAAAGGGAGTATGTTAAGAAAACTGTTCACCTTTTTTCTTTTGCTTGTGTTGGTTTTCTCCTGCGGGGAGGAAAATCTGCACCAGACAGTTCCTTATGCACCGGTCAACTTCATCATCAACCTCAACGGTCCTGATCATGCCTTGAAGAACCCACTGGCCTACAGGGTGTATGCCGAAGAAGACCGACGCCTTCCCAATGACAGGATGGGCTATGCCGGTCTTCTGGTGGTCACCGGTTTCGACGGAAAACTCCATGCCTATGATTGCTGTTGTCCCTATGAAGACAGTAGAGAGGTTAGAGTAGTACCGGATAGCGATGGATTTGCGAAGTGTCCATCATGCGGTTCAATCTTCGTAACTATCTACGGATTGGGTACCCGGGAGTCGGGACCTGCCACCGAGTCGCTGCAGATCTACAGGATAATACCCCGGCAGGATGGATCATTCCATATTATCAACTGAACATTTGATCTGCTGGGATATCAAAAGTATTATTTAACAACCTCAAATGGTGAAAAAAGACCTCTTTTTGTATCTTTGTTCCCGGATTCGTTATTAGGTTTTTCAGCAAGGATATAGATACAGATACCCTTAACTGTTTTTTTAAATGAAAAAAGTATATATTTTTTCTTTATTACTTGTTTTAGGTCTCATAATATCGCAGATAGTACCACATCTGCTCGGGGACCATTTTGATGCTTTCAAGTCGGTTACCGACGGGTTACTCTACATCTCGCTCGCCTTTATCATGATCAACGTGGGTCGTGAGTTCGAGATCAACAAAAAACAGTGGCGCAGTTATACCGTTGATTATTTCGTGGCGATGGGAGCAGCTGCCTTTCCATGGATACTTGTGGCGCTCTACTATATCTTTGTCGTTGCATCGCCGGAGCTGCAGATCTGGAATAACGGTGATATCTGGAAAGAGACCTTCCTGCTGAGCCGATATGCAGCACCCACCTCTGCTGGGATCCTCTTCACCATGCTGGCTGCTGCCGGGTTGCGTTACACATGGGTTTACAAAAAGGTGCAGGTGTTGGCAATTTTCGACGACCTGGACACGATATTGCTGATGATCCCATTACAGATCCTGATGATCGGTATGCGCTGGCAGATGTTCGTGATCCTGGTGGTAGCCATTCTGTTGATCTGGCTGGGATGGAAAAAGATGAACAGCTACCAGTTGCGTCAGGACTGGAAGTCAATCCTGATGTACTCGCTCCTGCTTTTTATTGTGATTCATGCCATCTATCTGATTTCAAAACACTTTTACGGTGAGAGTGGCAGCATTCATATCGAGATCCTGCTCCCGGCCTTTATCCTGGGTATGATCATGAGAGCGGACCATTCGGTGGAACCGGGCAAAAATGAAGTGCGGGTTACCAACTCAATCTCCTATTTCTTCATGCTGCTAGTAGGCCTGAGCATGCCTCTCTTCCTGGGAGTCGATTTCGTTGAGGCCGCTGAGAATTCAACAGCCCATATTTCACAGATACCGATGCTTCCCTGGGGTGTGATCGCATTCCATGTATTCATGGTTACCCTCATTTCAAATATTGGCAAGCTGTTTCCGCTTGCATTCTATCGTGACAGAAAGCTAGACGAAAGGCTTGCTGTCTCCATCGGGATGTTCACCCGTGGGGAGGTGGGAGCAGGGGTGCTCTTCATTGCCATTGGTTACCATATGAGTGGTGTATTGCTGATTATCTCTGTGTTGGCCATGTGTCTTAACCTCCTTTTCACCGGCTTCTTCATCGGATATGCCAAGAAGCTGGCAATGAAGTCGGCTCAGGAGCAACTGGCAGAGGAAACCGCATAATTGTTGTCTCGCTTTATTTTGGCTAACTGGAGCCAAAATATGGGTTAAATGCTTTGAAAACCGGATAAACATATTTACATTTGCAGTCGCTTAAAAGCGCAAGTAGCTTTGTGAGTGTATGATCTTAACAGGACTGGTATTGCGTAAGTAGCCCTGGAGAGGTGGAATATTATTGCGTAAGTAGCTCAGGATGGGTAGAGCACGACCTTGCCCCAAAAGAAAAGTGAACAACGACCTTGGCAAGGTCTTCGGTATAGTGATACCGGAAAACTCTTAAATTGAACATTATTGCGGAAGTAGCTCAGGATGGGTAGAGCACGACCTTGCCCCAAAAGAAAAGTGAACAACG
>CAZBFS010000179.1:0-103 GCA_964491215.1 uncultured Proteiniphilum sp. | reverse complement strand
GGCAAGGTCTTCGGTATAGTGATACCGGAAAACTCTTAAATTGAACATTATTGCGAAAGTAGCTCAGTTGGTAGAGCACGACCTTGCCAAGGTCGGGGTCGCG
>CAZBFS010000178.1:0-3814 GCA_964491215.1 uncultured Proteiniphilum sp. | reverse complement strand
CGAAGTGAGAGATTCATGTTGTTATGAAACGTTGCACGCAACTCGATGAGCGGGTTGAAGCTCTCCAGGATGCCAACAGATTGGATGTTGTAGGGCGATGAGGGAAGTGGATCACCTGTAACTGCATCGCGAACGAAGCCTTGCTCTTCTCCTGCCGCCACCCAGTTGAGATGTGAGTTATAGGAGCCTATACGGTATTGCGAGATATACCTGTGGATGATCATCAGCTCGGTAAGTTGTTTCCGCAATGTCGGCATCAGGGTAGTGAGGCTGACAGAGAGGTTCCAGTTGGGCATCATCGACGAGAGGGAGGGAAAGGGTGTGAGGTCGATTCTCTCCGCGCTTTTCCCGGTGTAGGCAGCCAGGAAAGCCGGGATCAGTACATCAGCCGAATAGATCTTTACATCTCCATTACTCTCTGAGAATGCTTGCCCGGCAAGTGAGCTGCCGTTGAGGAATCCTTCCTGCGGATAATGTTTTCCAATGTATTGATTCCTGACGCGTGCAGCAACAACTGATCTGTTTTCCAGAAAACGGCTGAATGCTGCTGATTGATAATGCTGCTTGTCACTGCTTCTTTCAAATGCCGAGAAGAGTGAAATGGTGCTGATGGCAAAACTGCCGCCGTGAATCTCGGGCATCCCCTCAAACATGAACTGATATTCGCTTCGCCGGTTTTCTTCCTGTAGCGCGTGGAGATCGATGCGTATACCTGGGATAGGTTCAAGACCGGTTTCAATCCTCACATTCCTGGTGCTATTGTAAATGGCTGGGGTAATGTTGTCATGGTTTATCACGAGCCGGTGATGTGCCAACGCCTCTTCCACGAATGCTCTTCCTCCATCTAGCCCAAAAGCGAAAGGCAATCCCGGCAACAATGTGCCCTCGGCTTTCCTCTGCCCAAAGAGATCACCGCTCATGGGTATGTAACCAGGCAGATCGGTTCGTGTTTTGTATGCGATGTTGAGGTTGATCTGCCGGATCATCATCATGGCTTGTGCCAGGGAGGGCGGTAAACCCACTGATGGCAATTTACGGTAGAGGGCCGACAGGTTGAAGCGACTGTTAAGGGTGAAGGATAGGTCGTTTTGCAGGTGGTTGCCAATCTCTTCCTCCCTGATGGTCGCACCGCGCTCCCACCGGTATTGTGAGTGATAAGCCATACTGCTGCTGATCCAGTCCAGCTGTGGTATCCTCTCAAAGGGAAGAGTGTAGCTCACGTCAGCAGTTTGGTTGTACCTGAGTGGTCTCCCCAGTCCGCGCAGGCTGAGCATCACTGAATCCTTCCATGTCTCATAGTCGCTACGGTTGATCGCTTTGTTTACCTGGAGGTATGGTTCCTCGATCTCAGCCAGGGTACCCGAACGAAAGGAGGCATTCAGATGTGGGGTAAAGTTCCAGGTGAGGTTGAACTGTCTGTCCCAGTAGAAATTGTGGCTGAAGGTGAGGTAAGCCGATGGGCTCTCCATTTCTCCCGCCGCATAGGCGTTCAGGTCGCGCAACTGTCTCTCCCGGTAGTTGCGTTGCAATCTGTGACTGATGCTTATCTGATCGGGCAGGTAGCGGAGTTGCAACGTGCGGAGAAGTTTGTAGGGGCTATTCTCTTTCAGTTGGTGAAATGGTTCCCAGGGCTTGATAACAGGTGAGTAAGCATAAACAGCCTGAACCCGCTGATCACTTTCCGTATCATACTCTATCTCCGGGTTTCGATGCTGCTGTTCATGACCGCTGTAGGAGAAGGTGAAGTTTGCGGGATCATAGGGCATAGGGTTCGCACTTCGAATGTTCATCTTCAGGTTGTTCAGGCTGATGCTTCGTTGCTTCGTTTGTGTAAGTGCGATGCGCTGTACCGAATCTCTTTCGGAATGGTGAGGCAACAGCTCGATAGCTTCGGAGAGCAGAATATCTTTGTTAAAGGGGTCATAGAGAGGGGTCTCCTGAAATTCAGAGATAGAGTAGAAGAGGGGGGCTGAGATCTTTGCCTTGCGTGGAAGGAAGCGTCCCAGATCCATGTTGAGGGTGAGGCTGAATGAGGAGAAGTCGTTGTTGCGTCGTTGTTGCAGACCCTGGTTCAATGCCCCGAAACCGGCTGTCTCCTTTCTGGCGGAGAGTTGAATCGTGCCTATATCAGAAAGTGTCACTCCTACATTTCCCTGGGCGGCCCAGCCTCCTTTTTCATCGAACTCGCTCAGCCGCATCTCATTCACCCACACCTCACCGGAGCTGGTGGTGCCACTGTTGTTGCGGACACCGATCATCATCACCTTTATTTCTGCCAGTGAGGGATTACCTGTGATGGTGATCCGACTGTCAGGTTTCCCGGGATTGGCCTCACTGTACGGAGTGTAAAAAGAAAGTTCCTCTCCTGTCTGCAACAAGCTGTTTCTTTTCAGTTTTAGCCGGGTAAAGAGCTCCAGTGGGAGATCAATTTTGTTCACTTCCGGCCATACCTTCTCCCTGTCGGCAGTGATGTGGCTGCTGTAATGCCCTTCTGGCGTAAGATAAAGCGGGATCTCCACTTCGTAGTAATTGTTGCGGTAGTCAGATCCGATCCGCATGAAAAGGGAAAGATCACCATCCTGTAGAGTGCCAGGATCATCCTCCGGTCGTTCGGCATGAACAAACATTTGCAACCGTTTATAGCGACGCAGGTCATGCATTGCACTTTTGTAAATGGCACGATTCTCACCTGCTTCCAGCTGTTCAATCTTGAGCGATAGTGCCTGCTCGTTCTCCTGCCTGAGTTGTGGCTGGCTGGGGTCAATGATGCGGGTTACACCTGGTGGCAGGACGTAGTTGACAGGTGTTCTGTTACTGTTCTCCTCAATGTTTACTGCTGTGATGGAGAGCTGCCCGTTACCAGTCTGGCTGCCGCCGGTTGTCAGGTCACCCTGGTAGTTGCGCCATTCACTGCGTACCAGTCCCAGTGTGGCAAACCGGAGGACGGTTGGTTTTTCGAAGCCTGTCAGCACCATTCGCATAAACCGGATGTTGTTGAATCCCTCTATGTTTCCAGTTTTCGATTGATAATCGCTGATGGGTATCCTGAAGAGGTACCATGTCACTTTATCGTGGCTGCCATTGCGCAGTGTTACGCTCACCTCTCTCTTATCCGCTATGTGATTCCTGCCCGGCTGCATCTCTTCTTTGCGTAGTGATAGGCGATAAATGTAAAATGCCTCCTGTTCGTTGAGCGTGTTGTCGCGGTCAATGTCCTCCACGTCGGGTGTATTGCGTGATGCCGAATGATAATTGTCATCATTCCCAGGTGCCAGCGAGTTGCCCTCTGTACCGTTGTAGTACTTGTAGCGTTCCAGGATGCTCAATTGTTTGCGATCCTGCTCCTCACCGCGGTAATGACGAAAGAGATCACCTGCAGGGTCATTCAGCGGCGAGTGTTGATCTTCCCTCATCCGAGTCAGGGTTGTCCCCGAAAGACGGGGTCTCAGCTCCTCCAGGTATTGTGCATAGGTAGGGAATATTTTCTCCTCTTCACTGCTTAGCCCGTTAAGACCCACATCCTGCAGACGTCGCTGTTCCTCTCCCAGAGAGTTGTCGAAGCCATAAACAGTAGACTGCCGTTTGGGAACGAGACCCCAGATGGTCTGCTCTACGGCACTGCTGTCTCTGTCGACCGGCAATCCGTTCTCGAAGAACTTCTTACCATCACGCAACACATCTTCGGAGATTTCTCCCAGATGAAAGTAGAGATCACCACCCCCTATGTTACCCAAGGTGTCCCCTGCAAATGGATCCATCAGCCAGAATTCGATGTATTCGATATTGGCTGTTTCAAAATCACGTGTCTCCAGTG
>CAZBFS010000177.1:0-3817 GCA_964491215.1 uncultured Proteiniphilum sp. | reverse complement strand
TTGAACAACGGAGCACACGAATCCGTTGGAGGACAACCTTCGGCAGGAATGAAGGTCGATTTTACAACAATCGCGCAAGGCGCAGGATATCAGACAATTGAACAACCAGTCGCAACAAAGGAAGAAATCATCGATGCTGTCCAGAACATTGCTGAAAGCGGCAAAGCAGCATTCATTGATGTGCGGATCAAAAAGGGGTTAAGCAGTAAGCTGCCGCCACTCAATATACCATCACACTTAGAACTGATAAATGGGTTCATGAATGAACTCAAAAAGAAATAAGGAGTAAAATGCGCATGAAAGAAACAAGGGAATTCCTGAAATTGATTGGCTTGCCCGGTAGTGATGCCTACGATTTGCCGACTTCTGAAAAGCGGTTTGCGGACGGCGGGCAGTATCGTTTTGAAGTGCCTGGTATCCAAGGACCAAAGGTTATGGAAGCTTTGCTGGAGGCAATGGACAAGTATGGAATCCATCTGCACCGTGTTACGCAGACCAAAGGCATCATGATGCTCACGGATAGCGAAATCACAGAAATGGTTAGTCTGGCAAAAGAAGCGCAGACAGATCTTATCCTTGCTATCGGCCCCCGTGCGACAACGGATACTAGTGCATCTGTTAATACCCCTGAAGGTGTCCGTATGGGCTACAGACTTCGTGGACAGGAACAAATAGTTAGAGCGATAGAGGACGTTAAGCGTGCGGCGGCTTTCGGATGTAGTTCATTCCTTGTATATGATGAGGGTTGTCTCTGGCTGCTGAACGAAATGAGAAAAGTTGGTCAGGTACCCGCAAGCTGCCAACTCAAAGTTTCTGCCCATACCGGTCACGGTAACCCTTGCTCTGCAAAACTGCTTGAGATGATTGGCGCTAACTCCATCAATCCGGTTCGTGATATTCAGCTTCAGATGCTGGCGGCTATGCGTCAGGCAATTGACATTCCGATCGATATTCATACGGAGAATCCGGCGTCAACTGGTGGTTTTATCCGCCATTATGAAGTGCCGGAGATGGTGCGTGTTGCAGCTCCTATATATCTGAAAACCGGCGGTTCGGTTGCGCAAGCACACAGCTGGGATTCAACAACTGACGATGCGAAGAAGAGGGCAAAGCAGGTGGCGCTGGTAAAGCGAATGCTTGACACCTATTACCCTGAGGCAATTCAATCGCCTAAAGGGAACATTAAATAGCGGTATAACCGCACAGGAGGTATTGGAAATGAGACACAACCAGTACAATCAGGAGTTCAAATTCATACAGGAACCAGAAGAATTTACCAAGTATTCGAACAGAGAGTTTTTGCGTTATTGTCTCGGGGCTGCCATGTACATGCCCGGCACAAAGGAATTTGTAAGCAAGATTCTCAACAAAGAAATGCCCGCGCTGACTACAATGGTATTTTGCTTTGAGGACGCTTGCCCTGAAGCAGATGTCCCGGCAGCAGAAATCAACGTTATCAACACACTCGAAACTCTTAGCACGGCCATTGATAATGGCGAATTGATTTATGGCGATTTGCCGCTGATTTTCTGCCGTGTTCGTACTCCGGAACAGTTTGAACATTTTGCAGGTATGCTGACACCGCATCAGGCGAAAGTTCTTGCTGGTATTAATTTCCCGAAGTTTAACACGCATAACGGAGAAACGTACTTTGCTCGCTTGAAGAAGCTGAATAAGGATTTGGGTGAAATTCTGTATGGCATGCCGATTATCGAAGACCCTGAGGTGGCTCATAAAGAAACACGAATCAGTGAGTTGCTGGGGATTAAGGCAATATTAGATAAGTATTATGATATCGTCCTTCAGGTCAGAGTTGGAGCAACAGACTTTTCATCGTGCTTTGGTGTCCGTCGTGGCGTTGACTACTCAATCTACGATATTGCCACTGTTAAAGAGTGCCTGACTGACATACTCAACATTTTCGGACGCAACAATGACTATATCGTGTCGGGTCCTGTCTGGGAGTATTTCCGCGCCAGCAAGCAGATGATGTATAGAGATTTGCCGAGATACGGCTTTGAGGATTATCTGCTGCGTAGAAAAATCATAGTAAATCCAGAGGTTGATGGTTTGCTTCGAGAGGTTATTCTGGATAAGGCAAATGGCTTTGTTGGCAGGACAGTCATTCACCCGACACACGTAATATATGTGAATGCGTTGCAGGCAGTAACAAAAGAAGAGTATACTGATGCTGTGAACATTCTGAATAGCGGAGATAGCGGCGTGTTCAAGGGCGAAAACGGGAACAAGATGAACGAGGTGAAACCGCATACTAACTGGGCAACCAAGATTTATATGCGTGGCAGAGCCTACGGCGTCATTGAAAATGAAAGTAGCTACATTAACTTGTTCTCCACGGCGGTGGATTGATTATGAAAAGAGAGATAAAAACACCAATATCAGAAGAAGAGATCAAATCACTGCGTGTCGGTGATATGGTCTCTATCTCTGGTAAAATCTTCTGTGGCAGAGATGCTGTGCTCCCGAAAATCTGCAGGTTGATTGATGAGGGGGACCTTGGTGAGATTAATCTGCAAGGTTCTGTCATCTTCCACACGGCGGTAAGTCCTGCTGGTGTGGGACCCACATCAAGCAATAAGGTGGAGATTGAAGGAAGCTTCCCGAGATTATCTGAAGCAGGAGTAAGGCTGCATCTTGGCAAAGGGTCTATAGGCGCAGACACGATTGCAAAACTGGACGAATGCAACTCTGTGTTTGCAATCATTCCGCCTGTAACAGCATTGCTGGGGAATAATACCATCTCACAGCGATTGGTTGCATTTCCGGAGCTTGGCATGGAAGCCTTTTATGAGTTGGAAGTGAAATACTATCCTTGCATAATCGCCGCTGCTCACAACAAGAGTATTTATTGAGAGGCGCCATATGAACGATAGAATTATTGAAATAGTAAGCAACGGACTTGTGGCATCCGGGTCATCGTTTCTTTCTGATAAAAAAGCTGTTTATGAAAGAGCTATAGCCAAAGAAACAAACAGTCAAGCCAGTTGGACGCTGGAGACAATTCTTGAAAACGCTATTGTTGCGGAGAAGAATCACAGCCCGCTGTGTGATGACACTGGTATCCCACACCTTGTGCTTGATGTGGGTTCCAACTGTGCGGTAACCGGAGGTATGCTGGAATCTATCAAAGAGGGCTTAAGGCGGGGCCTGCGGAAATTGCCCGGTCGCCCAATGGCAATTAAAGGCGATGATGTACACAGGCTCGATCAGTCACTTGGACTGGACGACGACCCTGGTGCCCTTGAGGCCGCACCGATTCTTATCCGCCCGATAGAAGAGGATAAGATCAGACTACATATCATGATGTTTGGCGGAGGCCCTGCTATTAGGGCGAAAACATACCGGGTGTTTCATAAACATAATGTAGATACCGTAATAGATGAAATTGTTGAATGGGCAACGGAAGGAACGAAACTGCTCGGCTGTACACCTTGTACTATTGCTGTTGGCATTGGCCGGTCCCATTATGAAGCGACATCAATGATGCTTCAAGCCTTGGTTGACGGTACATATGATAAGCAGTCCGAAATGGAACAAAGAATAACGGACAGCGTGAATGCCGCAGGCGTCGGAGCACTTGGACTTGGCGGTAATACTACTGTTCTTGCCACATTTATGAAGGTCGGTCCGCAAAGGGCAAGCGGTGTGCGTATCGTCTGCATGCGTCCATGCTGTTGCTTTGAACCGAGGATTGCTACTGTTGAGCTTGTGTAATAATACTTGACTTGGCAAAGAAGGAAGGGGTGTGAATATTCTTTAGTGTAAATAGCAATAATCATCCTAAGATTTGACAATA
>CAZBFS010000176.1:0-3821 GCA_964491215.1 uncultured Proteiniphilum sp. | reverse complement strand
TTTATCAGTTTCAGGTAGCGGGTTGTGGCGTTCACGGTGATCATCTCCACCGCACGGTGTTTCGATTCAAAAAGCTGTTCCGACATCCATGCCCGCCCCCATTCACTCATCGCCTGGATGGAGTGAAAAAACTGTTCGAATCGTTCCAACTCTATCATCCAGCAGCAACAATCGGTCAAAGCCTGGATGTAGCCGTCGGATGGAGTTTGCTTAAATAGGGAGAGGACATCAATCACCACCTCCTGTTCGGAGAAAAAGTGGGTGGTAATCTCATTACCCTCATAATTGTAGAGGTATGAGCGCATCAGACCGCTATCAAGGATCAGAAAACTTTTGGAGATCTCTCCTTTCGTCAGAAAGAACTCACCCTTTTTAATTTCAATCTCGATGTGTGCTTCACTGATTGTTTTTAACTGCTCCTCGGAGAGCAGCGGATGACGGTACACCCGTCGCAGTGTCTCTTCTTTACGCATTGAATAACATATGATTGTCCAACATTCATTTCATTAAACCTAACGACCGGCATCCCGTAGCGATGCCCTAATTGCCTCCTCAGCATGCTCGTAACGGAACCGGAAACCACTTTCCAATATCTTTTGTGAGGAGATGCTGCTGCCACCCAACACCAGGATAGCCGCTTCCCCCATCACCAGACGCATGACAAAGGCAGGGACTGGGGGAAATAAAAAAGGACGGCGCATCTCCTTTGCCAGGATACGCATGAAACCGGCATTGGTGATCGGCTCAGGGGCCACCGCATTATAGACTCCTTCCATCTTTGGATCTTCCACCGCCCGGATATAGAGGTGGCAGAGATCATCCAGGTGGATCCAGCTGAGATACTGTCTTCCGCTCCCAAGGGGCGATCCCACCCCCAGCCGGGTGGGCAACAGCATCTTTCTGAAAGCATCACTCTCACCATCCACCACAAAGCCGGTCCGCAGTGCCACGGTGCGTACCCCCGGCAGGGTGTTGAACCGGAAGGTGGCCTCCTCCCATTGCCGGCAAGTGTCGCTCAGAAAATCGGTATCGTCAACAATGTCCTCCTCAGTGAAAATCCTCTCCGTAACAGCTGAGCCGTAATAACCGATGGCGGAGGCAGAGATAAACGCTTCAATCCGATGTTCGGTCTCCTTCAGGGTGTCGAACAGCAAACCGGCGGTATCGACACGGCTTGCCACGATCTCCTCTTTACGGGCATCGCTCCAGCGCCCCTCACCCAGATTCGCTCCCGCCAGGTGGATGATCACATCGGCCTGTTCTACTGCCTCCATATCGATCGTTCGATTCCGGTAGTCCCAGCTGTAGCGTGGCGGATCACTTTCCAGATCACGGTCACGGCTGAGCCAGAGCACACTGTATCCACGCTCAGTGAGCATCTCTGTCAGTCGGCGGCCTACCAGTCCCGAGCCCCCTGTCACCAGAATTGTTTTCATCTTGATCCCTCAATTTGTTAATGTATGTTCCATTCCTGCCAGCAACTACCGGCAGGAATAAAACGCAACGCGGCACGAAAATGTTTTCGCACCGCGCTTAAAACCGTTTCGGTTGAAAACAGCTATCTCCTGCTACCACTTGCAATCATGATGTAGTAGAGCAGTGTAGCCAACGAGCTGAGGGCAGCCACCACATAGGTGTAGCCGGCCCAGCGGAGGGCATCTACTGCCTGGTCATGGTTGCTTCTGTCGGTTATACCTGCGCTCCTGAGCCACACCAGTGCCCGGTTGGTAGCGTTCTTCTCCACCGGAAGGGTAACAAAGCTGAAGAGGGTGGTGAGCGCAAACATACCGATACCAATCCAGATCAGCATCGGGAAGGTCTGAATCATGATGATACCGGCCAGGATCACCCACATCACCCACTTGGAGGTGGAGGAGATGATGGGCACCAGTGCCGAACGCATCTTCAGGGGTGCATATCCCTTGGCATGTTGGATGGCATGTCCCGTTTCATGGGCTGCCACTGCAGCGGCCGCCACGCTGTAGGAACCATATACCGGCTCACTCAGGTTGATGGTTTTGTTGAGCGGGTTGTAGTGGTCGGTGAGTCTTCCTCTTACGGAGATCACCTGCACATCGTAGATGCCGTTATCTTGCAGCATTTTCTCCGCCACCTCACGGCCGGTCATCCCGTTGCGCAAGGGTATCTTTGAATATTTCTTGAAGCGACTCTGGAGGGTAGCCTGTACAGCCCATCCGGCTAACGCTATAGCGATGAACAGAATCCAAATTGGTGACATATCGTTTCTTTTTGTAACTAAACAGTTGGTTTGAACAAAAGTTCAACTGCCAAAAGTGTGCCGTTTCTCTAGCGGATGATGGTCTGTGCCCTGTCGGGACCGACCGAGACGATGGCGATGGGCACTCCCAGCTCCTCTTCCAGGAAGGTGACATAATTGTTGAACTCTTCAGGAAACTCATCTTCCGACTGCATTTTTGTCATGTCGGTTTTCCACCCAGGTAGTTCGATCCAAACCGGTTCGATACCTTCAGTGATGTCGAAGGGTAGTTCTTCTGTCTCTAAACCATTAATACGGTAGGCCACACAGGCTTTGATGGTTTCAAAGCTGTCCAGCACGTCACTCTTCATCATCACCAGCTTGGTTACCCCGTTAAGCATCACCGTATAGCGCAGCGCCACCAGGTCGATCCAGCCACAACGACGGGGGCGGCCGGTTACCGATCCATACTCACAGCCGTTATCGCGAAGCAACTGTCCATCCTCATCGAACAGCTCGGTGGGAAATGGACCACTACCCACACGGGTACAGTAGGCCTTGAAGATGCCATACACCTCACCGATGGTGCGGGGAGCAATACCCAGCCCGGTGCAGGCACCGGCGCAGATGGTGTTGGAGGAGGTCACAAACGGATAGGATCCGAAGTCTATATCGAGCATCGATCCCTGTGCACCTTCGGCCAGCACCCTTGCGCCGTTCTGTAGTTCCCGGTTGATAAAATGCTCGCTCTCGATGATCTGGAAACTCTTCATCTTCTCTACCCCTTCAAACCAGGGTTTCTCTAGTGCCTCCAGGTCATATTCAAACCGGTACTGGTCGAGCAACTCCTTGTGACGTGCAACAGCCTGATTGTATTTCTCTTCGAAGTTGTGGAAGAGATCACCTACCCGTAAACCATGACGGCTTATCTTGTCGGTGTAGGAGGGACCTATGCCCCGCCCGGTAGTACCAATCTTGGCATTGCCCATCGCCTTCTCCGAGGCAGCATCGAGTAAACGGTGGGTGGGCAGGATCAGGTGTGCCTTCTTGGAGATATAGAGCCGGTCGGTAAGAGTGTGTCCTGTCTCCTCCAGAGCCTCCACCTCCTGGCGGAAGAGCGCCGGATCGATAACAACCCCGTTGCCGATGATATTAATCTTTCCCTCCTGAAAGATGCCGGAGGGTATTGATTTCAAAATATATTTCTCGCCTTCAAACTCGAGGGTGTGACCCGCATTGGGGCCCCCCTGAAAACGTGCTACGATCTCATAGTTGGGTGTGAGCACATCCACCACTTTTCCTTTTCCTTCATCGCCCCACTGGAGGCCCAAGATTACGTCCACTTTCATTTCTGTGTGTTATTAATTGAATGAATGGTATATGAACCATCCATCCCTGTTTGATAAGCAACTCGCTTACTTGTTTCCTTTTTTCTCCTTGCTGTCACGTTCCAGTTTCCGCAGTTCCATCTTCTTGGCATGGCTGCATTTGCTGCAGGTACCATAGATGTACATACTGTAATAACTGACCTTGAATTTCTTGATTTTTTTCAGCTGTGCCTGTGTCAACAGGTCGCTGTTTTTCGTCTCCCATACCTGACCGC
>CAZBFS010000175.1:0-3824 GCA_964491215.1 uncultured Proteiniphilum sp. | reverse complement strand
AGGTAGCCTGTTGATCGGGAGAAAGCAACACCGGTTTACCGTTTTTTCCTGTCTCACTCACCAACAATGCCCCTTCGACAAGAGATGTCCTGGTGTAACCAGATTCGGGGTAACTATAGACATTGAACTCAGTGCCCAGCACCTCCATGGTGAGCTGTTGTGTGGTGACGATGAATGTTTTTTTTCGGTCTTCAGCCACATCAAAATAGGCTTCCCCAATTACCGAAACCTCGCGTTGTTTTTTGTTGAAGCGGGCAGGGTAGGTGAGGGTAGACTGTGCGTTCAGCCATACTTGAGTACCGTCTTGCAAGGTCAGTTGTGCCCGTTGTCCTGCGGGAACATAGAGGGTGTTCATCTCATCGGTATCAATTGAATCATTGAACAGTGCACGAGTCAGGAAAAAAGTAGAGGCGATCAGCAGAACCGAGATGGCAGCATATTGGAACATCATTGAGATCTGCTTTTTTCCTCTTTTTACCTGTATCCTGCGGGTGAATGAGGTGAATCCTTTCGCTCCTTCCATTTCTTGCGATGGGTGGAATGCCAGCCTGGTAAGTGCATAGATATTTTGCAGATGAATGTACTCGGCACGTAGCGATTTGTCACTTTCCAGTTTCCTGAAGAGTTCAATTTTTTCGGATGCTTTCAGTTCACCCAATAAATATTTCGTAAGTATCTCTTCCATTCAAAGTGATGCTTTGTAAATAATACGAATGAAAGCTAAAAAACCGCCAAAAAAATTAAAAAAATAGAAAAAGAAGGAGGGGGACGTACTCTTTAAGAACCTCTTTTAACTTCCTATGCGCTATTGCCATCTGACTTTCTACCGTGTGGAGGGAAATATTGAGTTCAGCAGCAATTGCTTTCTGCTTCTTCCCCTCAATTTTGTTCATCACGAATATCTCACGGCATTTATCTGGTAAGGAGTCAATGGCACTCTGTACCACGGACTCAATATCAGGTTCGGAGAAGATTTTTTCATCAAGTGCTTCCAAAGAGTGCAGCTTCATCTGCAGCTCTATTTTGTGCTCATCCATCAGCTTCTCGGCTCCTTTTCTGACAACCGTTTTGTGGCGCAAAAGGTCGAGGCAGCGGTTCTTCGTCACGGTGAACAGCCAGGCAAACAGTCGGTTGTGCGACATCAGCACGAATTGCTGCTCCCACAGATCCATGAAGACATCCTGTACGATGTTCTCTGCATCCTCCTCACTCACCAGGTATTCCGCTGCGAACCTCTTCATTCGTGCGTAGTGAGTAATGTAGATCTCTTCAAACTGGCTGCAATGTTGCGACGAGATCTTCACGGTTTTTTTAGTTTTTTTATCTAATGCAATGCAAACATACAAAAAAAACAAAACCAACCCTATCAAATAGAAAAATCATTGCAGCGAGAAGCAGAGATCATCCTACTATGTAACACCCTGTTGATGTGTGCCAAACCGCTCTATCCAAAAAAGGCGGCTGCCCGAGAGAAGAGGTTCCCGAAGGCGGCATTCAGCGATGTCTGGTCCTTCGTCTGAGGAGGAAATGGATTCTCATGGGTGTAATCGAAGGGATAATCATGCAGGGTGATGACCGATTCGGTGGTTTCCACGCCTAGCGCTTCGCGCACACCATGATAGGGGATCACACTGTCCTTGGACAGTGCTATTCCTGTGATCCTGTTGCGGATACGACTGAAGAAGGCCTCGCGCTCTCTCTGAAGCCTTTCAGGGATAATCATCCGGAAGAAGGCATCGAAAGCGCTATCGCGACGCCAGCGCTTTTCCGGCTCACACCCGAACCGGTTCACGTAGTAGTCCAGCAGTCTTTCGAAAGCAGCTCTGTCCATGATGCTGCGTGAGATGCCGCACATTGAGCGGAAGATGCTGCCACCGCAGAACATAAACAGTTTTGAATCAGAAAACAGGCCCTTCTCATTGGCCATCAGTGCCACTTGCGAGAGGAACGCCCCAATGGAGTAGGAGAAGATATCGATCTTGCATCCCTCTTTGAAGAGTGGATGGTGTCCGCTTTTGATCTCACTGAACAGAGTGGTCAGGTCGGCCCAGGTCTGCCTTCCGGAGAGATAAAAACGCTCCGGACTTTCCGTGATGCGCTCGCTCAGCGCCACGTTCGCGAAGCTGACTGAACGGTCTCCCTCATACTGATGTCTGCGCATGCTGAGTATGGCAGTCAGGCTCCGCGGGTTGGACCAGTCGAGGGGGGCCCGGTTGATATGAAAAGCAATGGGAAAGAGGATCACCGGTCTGCCGGTGAGCAAGGCGAGTTCCTCCGCCCATGGGAGGTACTTGCTCCAGCTCCGTTCGTTGAGACCGTGGAGCAGGAGGATTGCTTTCTCCTGCCGGTAAGAGCTGTCCGGCAGAAAAACAGGGTAATCGAAGCTGAAATTCTCATTTATGGCGAGCAGCTGCTTTGATTGTTTCTGCTCCTCATCACATATATCACTGTTGAAATGGAAGAAGCGAATTTCCGGTTTCCCTTCTCCCGGTTTCATTTCAACTCCTTGCCGGAAGGAGATGCTCAGATGTATGTATCGTTCGCTATAATTAATCATAACTGTTTCTTTTACAACAAAGAAAAGTCCTTTGTGCAGATCATGCAACTGAAAGGGAACAGTGGTGTCGGGTAGGGGACGAAGTCAGCTATTTGGGGTGAAAAACGAAATAGAGGGGTGAAAAATTTGCATCCAAATGCGCTTTCTTTTGGTTTCTTTTCTATAATCATCTACTTTTGCAGGGTACCTTTGCAACTTGACAACCACGATGAACGAAAAGATCCCTGCTTATCTCTACGAGAAGAAGAACAGCATCACGATGATCCTGTTCACAGCGCTCTTTGCCCTGCTGTTCATCAACCTTTTCCAGCCTTTCGGCTCACGCGAATGGTATCCGGATGTGTCAGATGCCAAGTACTTCGTGTTCTCCAGCCTGATCATCCTCACCGGCATGCTGGTAGTGGTGGTCAGCAGGGTGATCCTTACTTATCGTTCGAAACAACATGATATCCTCTACTGGCACTATGGGCTCTGGATCCTGGCAGAGATCGCTGCAATGTCGATCTTCTACACCCTCTTCGCACAGTTTTTCCCCAAGGACGGGATGATACGTGACATCTCCGAGAGCTTCCGGCAGAGTCTTTACAACACAGCCCTGGTACTGTTGTTGCCCTATGCCATCTCCTGGCTCTATTTCTCATGGAAAGAGAAGAGCGCCCTGTTGGAGCATATGGGACAGGAGAAAGGAGCTGAGGGAACGTCGAAGATGCTGATTGCCTTCGCCGATGAAAAGGGTGAGCTGAAGATCTCCATCGTGACGGAGAACCTGCTCTACATCGAGTCGGCTGACAACTACGCTACCATCCACTACCTTAACAAATCGAAGCTTTCGCACTACCTCTTGCGCAACTCGTTAAAACGGATGGAGGAGCATCTGTCCGATACCCCCCTGGTGCGTTGTCATCGCTCCTTTATGGTCAACATGAACAGGGTAAAGATTTTAAAAAAAGTGAGCGGGGGTATCATGCTCGAGTTGGATGAGGAGCATACACCCGATATCCCGGTATCGAAAACCTATTATGAGTCTTTTATGCAGGCCTTCTCACGATATACGGTTTAGGGGTGAGGATCAAGCATCAAGCATCAAGAGAAAAGAGCACTTGTAAATGGTATGATACCCGAAAAAAATGATGCGGGTGCTGATTAATCATAACTTATTACTACTTTTGCAGTTGCAGCAGGTCGGTTTGTCGCTGCGACATCCTATGTCGCAGAGGAAAGTCCGGGCAACGCAGAGCACCATACTTCCTAACGGGAAGCTGTTCGT
>CAZBFS010000174.1:0-3831 GCA_964491215.1 uncultured Proteiniphilum sp. | reverse complement strand
ACCGACTCTCAGTGGCATGCATCACCCCTGTTTGTGCGGGTGTGAAGGGGTCGATATGCAGATGCTCCCTGAAGTCGATCCCCTGCAGGCCGATCAGCTTGAAGAGACTCTCTTTAGCCGACCAGTGGAGCAACTGGTGGACTGTTTTTTGATTCGGATCGATATATTCATTCCCGGCGATGAACTTATCGGCGATACGTGATACCCTCTCGCTGCGGGTCTCGATGTCGATGCCCACGGGTACTCCCGGATGCAGCAGGATGGCCGCATACTCACGTGTGTGGGAGATGCTGATGAACTGCCCTCCCTCCTCCAGGTAGGGGCTGCCGTCCTGCCGGTTGTGAATGATCTTCTCCTCGCCCAATAGCTGGAAAAGCATCACCCGTGTGGAGAGCCATTCAATGGAGCGCCTCTCTGAACGTACATTCTCCAAGTAGCGGTGTGCTTCGCAGCGCAATACTACCGGGAAGTGTGTCAGCAGCTCATCACGAGACTCTGTCATCTTCCAGACGCCCAGCAATGCCCCTGAATGCATATGTTCTTTTCTGATCAGCATATCTGCTCAATGTTGGGTGATCGGCAGCACATGGCTTATTCTTTCATCTCCCTGTCGGGTGGGATGTAGCGTACCTTAGTGATCCTTTTCTTGCTCATCTCTTCTGCAACAAACTGATGGTCGCGGTAGGTGAAGCTCTCTTTCCGTTTGGGAAAATCACCTTTCAGCTCCAACAACAAGCCGGCAAGCGTGTTGGCCTGCTCCTGCATGAACTCAAAGTCTTTCTCCGGCAGGCCGGTGAGGCGGATAAACTCCTCCAGTGGGGTTTTTCCTTCAAACAGATAGGAGCCGTCGGCAGTCATGGTGAAGAAGGGTTGCTCTTCATCATACTCATCGCTGATATCGCCCACTATCTCTTCAAGGATGTCCTCCATGGTGACCAGCCCGGCGGTGCCCCCATACTCATCCACCACAATGGCCATATGGTTTTTGTGGGCACGAAACTCTTCCAGTAGATCGTCGATCCGTTTGGTTGTAGGCACGAAATAGGCAGAACGAATGAGTGACTGCCACTTGAAGTTGCCTGTCTTGCTGAGATGCGGCAGCAGGTCTTTCACGTAAAGAATCCCTTTGATGGTGTCAGGATTATCCTCATAGACCGGAATGCGTGAAAAACCGGCATCTACGATGAAGTGAATCACCTCACGGAAGGGGGTACGTATCTCGAGTGTCACCATGTTTGTCCGGGAGACAAAGATATCGCCCACCATCTTATCACGGAAACGGATGATGCCCTCCAGCAGCTCCTTCTCCTGATCTCCCCTGACCTCATCAGAGGTGATGCCGAGTGCCTTTGAGAGCTCATCAACCGATATCTCATGCCTGCTTTGTGAACGGGAAGGAATCATTGTTGAACCTGCTTTCACCAATATACCTGACAGCGGTGCCATCAAACGGGTTATCCACCCGATGAGGAGTGCATTTTTTTCTGCGAGTCGAAGAGGACGGTGTGAGGCTACCGTTCCGGGTATGAAATAGATGAAGAGAAGGATCACTGCAAATGCAATGGCTGAGCGGATGAACAGCATTTCGCCAATGCCGGTCCTGAAATGCTCACTGTTACATGGTAGGGCAATGATCAGCAGGGCGATGATGAGGTTGAGCAGATGGTTGGCGAGGGTGACGGAGGTGAGCACCTGTTCCGGTCTGTCCAACAGCTTTGAGAGACGAGCTTTTGTCGGTTGCTGCGAGGTGAGCAGCCCCTCGGCATCATCTGTGCTGATTCGTTGAAAGGCGCTTTCAAAAGCCGAAATGAGCGCATTGAAAACGATCAGGAGAAGCAATAGCGTGTAAAAAAATAGTTCGGAAGCCACCGGGTTAATGACCTGCAGCAGGAGGAAAAGAGGCGATAAAGGGTCAGGATCCAATTGACGATAGTTTTGATGAACGAGGAGAATGTTTCACCTGATCTTTAGATGAGATAACAGTGAAAACATTCTCCTGCAAAAATACGATCTTTAATTTAGAACGGCAAATCATCTTCTTCCGACTGATTATCGGGAATGTCGGGTGTGTCTGCATTCTCTTGCGTGTCACGTCCGTTCCCGCCGTTTTCTTTTACCTGTTCATCCGATTTGCGGCTCAGCAGCTCCAGGCTGTCTGCAACCACCTCGGTGATGTACCTTTTAACCCCGTTCTGGTCGTCATACGACCGTGAACGGATCTTTCCTTCCACGTAGAGCAAAGTGCCCTTCTTGACGAATCTTTCAGCAATCTGGGCCAGTCCTCTCCAACAAATAATGTTGTGCCATTCGGTACGCTCCGGAACCTGAGTGCCTCCTGCAGTGGTATAGCCTCTCTCACTGGTTGCCAGTGTAAAGTTGGCTTTGGCCACGTCATTATCAAAATACTTCATCTCGGGATCGCGTCCCACATTTCCAATCAGGATAACTTTGTTTACCGACATAACTGAGTTTTTTTTTGGGTTAAAGAATAGTGTAACGCTACTCAGGCAAATTTACTGAAATTTTTGAAACTGACAATCATTATTCTTCAAATTGTTTCGAGGTACTTGTGTGTAAGTCGGGAAACGGGATAGTTGTGTAGCTCTTCATGATTGGTGACCCGGAGTTCCCGGGGAGGCATGAAAGAGGCCTTCTCCGGTATCTCAACCCGATAAAAACGGGTGTGGATCAGCTGATGGGTCAGCTGGTGACGTAACGCAAGGGAAGGCTTGATCAGGAGCCCTGGCAGACCTGAGAACAGTTTCCTGAATGCATCTGTCTGTTCCAGTTGCATGAAGTCGGCAGGCTGAACTGTCTCAATCAATGGGAATTCATAGAGGTTCCTCCAGATCCCCGGTTGTTCTCTTTTCTGCAGGTAGGTATTGTTGCCATCTACGATGTGAAAGTAATGGAAGTAGCGGTTGCGAATCTTTGTCTTCCGTTCTTTGACCGGGTAGATGGTCACATCCCCGGTGCCGTGGGCCATGCAGTACTCCCGTAACACACATCCGTTGCAGCGGGGTTGCACAGTGGTGCAGATCAGCGCACCGAAATCCATGATTGCCTGGTTGTATCCTCCGGGATCCTCCTCCGGCAGGAGAGACTGTGCAGTATCAGCTATCATTTTTTTGCCGGAGGGTGAGTCAATCGCTGTCTCAATGGCAAAGAGCCTCGTCAGTACGCGGTACACATTACCGTCGAGCACAGCATAAGGCAGACCAAAAGCAATTGACGCCACTGCTGCCGCAGTATATTGGCCAACACCTTTCAGGGATAGTAAACCGGTGTAGCTGGTGGGTAAATGACCATCGTGCAGGCTGACAATCTGACCTGCTGCCTGGTGTAGGTTGCGTGCCCGCGAGTAATAGCCGAGGCCTTGCCACACTTTCAACACCTCTTCCTCACTTGCGGCGGCCAGTGTCGCAACATCGGGGAACCGCTCCGTGAAACGGTGGTAATAACCGATCCCCTGGTCGATCCTTGTTTGCTGTAGGATTACCTCCGAGATCCAGATGCGGTAGGGATCATTGGTGTCGCGCCAGGGTAGCTCCCTTTTGTGCTCACTATACCAGTTCATTAAGCGGATAGCGACGGGGTGCAGCCTGTCACCGTTCATCAATTCTTTTTCCATTGTGCTGCAAAACTAATTGAAAAAGTGCAAATTCCAGTAAAAGAGCAAAAAAAGAGAAAAATTTGCTGTAATAATTTTCAACGTTGAAAAAAAAGCTATATATTTGCAGTCCAAAATTTTACTTATTAACAAATGCTATTATTATTAATATTTTAAAATATAAATAAAATGACCAAGGCAGACATTGTGAATGAAATTGC
>CAZBFS010000173.1:0-3852 GCA_964491215.1 uncultured Proteiniphilum sp. | reverse complement strand
AGCTCCCCTCGCAGATCATGGAACACTGGGCCTTCAAGCCGGAAGTATTGAAGATGTATGCAAAGCATTATGAAACGGGCGAAGTGATACCCGATGAGCTGATCAGCAAAATTGAGGCTGCCGGCAAGTTCAACATGGGCTTCACAACCACCGAGTTTGTGGCAGCAGCCCTGCTCGACATGGATTACCACACTCAGACCGAAGAGCAGGCATACGATGTCAACGCCTTCGAAGAGGAATCGATGAAGGAGATTGGACTGATCGACCAGATCATCCCCCGTTACAAGAGCACCTACTACTCACATATCTTCAGCAGCCCGGAAGGATACGCCTCCGGCTACTACAGCTACCTCTGGTCGGAAGTGCTGGATGCAGACGCCTTCCAGGCATTCGTCGAGAAGGGGATCTTCAACCAGGAGACAGCCCGCCTCTTCCGTGAGCATGTGCTCTCGAAAGGAAACACCGAGGATCCGATGGAGCTTTACAAGAAGTTCCGCGGTGCCGAGCCTGATCCTGTTTACCTGTTAAAGAACAGAGGGTTTATTGAATAAGCTCTCCTGGTATTGCAATACTACCTATCGCCGGATTTGTTCTCAGAAAATAATCCGGCGATATTGTTCTTAAAAAGATAAAAAAAACGTATATTTGCACGCTAAAATTGAAGGGGCATGCTATCTGCCCGGATCTTAACTCGCAAACACCGGTTAACAACCTGCACGCAAACAAATTGTAAACAAAAAGTAATATTGAAATGCAAAACAAAGGATTCATTAAAGTCTTCAGTATTATCCTGACGGCGATCTGTTTGTTCTACCTCTCCTTCACCGTGGTGGGAAGACAGTACAACAAGAAAGCGGATCAATACGCAAATGGAGACCTGGCACTGAAGGGTCATTATCTTGATTCATTGTCTACCGAAAAGGTGTATCTGAACTACACACTCAAACAGATCCGTGAGAAAGAGATCGGACTGGGCCTTGACCTCAAGGGCGGTATGAACGTAGTGCTCGAAATCAACGCCGCCGAAGTGCTCTCTTCACTGGCCAACACCGATGACCCTCAGTTCAACGAGGCACTCAGTCAGACCATCAGACAAAATCGTCGTGGCAGCTCCTCCGACTTCATCTCGCTCTTCCAGCAAAACTACGAGCGGATCAGCCCGGAAGGCAGACTGGCCAACATATACAGTATTACCATGAGCGAGCGGGTTAAACCCACTGACAGCAACAGCGATGTGATTTCGGTATTGCGCAGTGAGCTGGCCAGCGTGGCAGACAACTCATTCAACGTACTGGCCACCCGTATCGACCGCTTTGGTGTGGTAGCTCCCAACATCCAGCGCCTCGATCGTGCCGAACGCATTCTGGTGGAACTCCCCGGCATCACCGAACCGGAGCGTGTACGCAACCTCCTGCAGGGGAGCGCCAACCTGGAGTTCTGGAAGACCTACAACGTAAACGAACTGGGAACCTTCTTCAATGAAATGAATGCCCGTTCTGCCGAATATGCCATGGCGAAGCAATCCTCCCTGACCGATACCACAACTACCGTGACTGGCGATACGCTTGAGGTTGCCGCAACGGAGACGATGACCTTTGCCCCAGAAGAGGAAGAAGTGATTCAGATCACCAAAAGTTTTGTGGAGTACTTCAATGAGCCCTACTTCGCCATGGGGGGTGTAGCTGGGCCCATGGTAGGAACCGTATCCAAGCTCGATACGGCAGCAGTCAACTTCCTGCTGCAACGTTATAAAGATCTCTTCCCTGCCGATGTGCGATTCAAGTGGGGATTCAAGCCGGTCGATCAGAGGGAGACCTATTTCCAGCTTTTCGCACTCAAGGGTGACGGCAGCAAGCGGGGACCGGCTCTTGAAGGAGATGTGATCACCAATGCCCGTGCTGACCAGGGACAACAGGGATCAGCCTGGGAAGTGACCATGTCTATGAACTCCACTGGTGCCAGTCGCTGGTCCACCATCACCGGAACCGAAATAGGAAACTCCATTGCTATTGTCCTGGATGGTTCTGTCTATTCGGCACCAACGGTCAACGGACGTATCGACGGAGGTCGCTCTTCCATCACCGGTAATTTCACGCCACAGGAAGCACAGGACCTGGAGAATGTGCTCAAGTCCGGGAAGATGCAGGCCGGCGTACGTATCGTACAGGAAGATGTGGTAGGGCCTTCACTGGGACAGGAAGCGATCAATGATGGGTTTATCTCATTCATCATTGCTTTGGTTGTATTGTTTATCTTCACCATGCTGCTTTACGGTGTAATACCGGGTTCGGTGATAAACTCAGCATTATTGCTCAACTTCTTCTTTACGTTGGGTGCTCTTGCTGCCTTCCAGGCGGTACTCACACTACCCGGTATTGCCGGTATGATCCTCTCACTTGCCATGGCGGTGGATGCAAACGTGCTTATTAATGAGCGTATCAAGGAGGAGCTGGCAGCAGGTAAAACTTTACGACGTGCAGTGGAAGACGGATATAAGAACGCTTTCTCTGCTATTCTTGACTCCAACTTAACGACGATCATCACCGGTATCATCCTCGCCCTTTTTGGTACGGGAGCCATCAGAGGATTTGCCATCACCCTGATCATTGGTATCACAGCTTCGTTCCTGACAGCGGTTTTCATCACTCGTATGGTGTACGAAAATCGTTTCTCCAAAGGAAAATGGCTGAATCTTGATTTCAACACTTCCTTTTCCAGGGCGATCTTCAAGGAGTACAGCTTCGACTTCATCCACAATAGCAAGAAGATTTTGCTGATCATCGGTGTATTTGTCATCATCAGCGTTATCTCTCTCATCTCTATCGGAATGAATGTGGGTATTGACTTCTCAGGCGGTCGCAACTATATCGTACGATTTGATCAGCCAGTTAGCACCGGGGATGTGCAAAATTCACTGACACCCTACTTTGGTGAATCAGTACGTGTGATCACCATCGGTTCGAGCAATCAGGTGCGTATCTCCACGAACCATATGATTGAGTCTGATGGCGAAAACATCGAAGAGGAACTGCGCGATCTGCTCAGTCAGGGACTGCAGGAATACATCACTCCGGGACAAACGATCGATGATCATATACAGAGTTCCCAGAAGGTGGGACCCAGCATCGCCGAGGACATGATAAGAAACGCCTTCCTGGCATTGACCATCGCGCTCATATGTATGGGACTCTACATCCTGTTCCGCTTCCGTAACTGGTCGTTCTCACTGGGAACAGTGGCTGCACTGGGTGTGGATGCCTTTGCAGTGATTGGACTCTATTCATTGCTTTGGAAAGTGATGCCCTTCTCGATGGAGATTGACCAAACGTTCGTGGCAGCCATCCTCACCATTGTAGGGTACTCAATCAACGACAAGGTGGTGGTGTTCGACCGTGTGCGTGAATACATGCAACTCTATCCCAAGCGAGGCCTGAGAGCGTTGTTCAACGACTCGATGAACGCCACACTGGCACGTACCATCAATACCGGCTTAAGTACGATCCTGGTAATCATCTGTATTCTCTTCTTCGGGGGTGATGCAGTGAGAAGCTTCGTATTCGCCATGCTGATCGGTGTGGTTGTTGGAACGGTGACCAGTTTGTTCGTCGCCTCACCCGTAGCCTACGTGTTCATGCGCAACCAGCAAAACAAAAAACAACTGGAAGTAAAGAAATAAGAGCATCTATCTCGAGCGAATCAAACGGGTGGCCATTTAGCCACCCGTTTTTTATTATGATAAAAAGCGGAAACAGATTGGGCGATATCGATATTTTTTTTTACTTTTGCCATCGCTTAACGCCACAATAGCTCAGTTGGTAGAGTAACGCATTCGTAACGCGTAGGTCGCGAGTT
>CAZBFS010000172.1:0-3882 GCA_964491215.1 uncultured Proteiniphilum sp. | reverse complement strand
TGGTAAGACGACCTGCTTCATCCACGAAGTAGCGTGCCTGATCAAGGTATTTCTCATCACCTGTAACCCTGTATAGCTTTACCAGCGCCATCTCGATGATGGGATGACCCGACGGGTAATGGATCTGCTCCTCACCCGGACCGAACACTTCACATATCAGATCCGCATTGCGAAGGGCCACCTCCAGGAGGGTCCGTTTACCGGTAGCTTTGTAGTGCGCCACAGCAGCTTCGTAGAGATGGCCACAATTATAGAGCTCATGGCTGTTAACCCTTTCCCATCGTGAGCTGCCCCACCATCCGGAGAGACGGGTGCAACGATTGGTGACACAGGTAGTGAGATAGCCATCCTCCTCCTGTGCGGCGGCAATCAAGGTGATCACACTGTCGAGATAGGCATCCAGTGCCGGGTCATACTTCACAGCCAGTGAGTAGGAAGCGCCTTCGATAATCTTATAGGGATCGGTGTCATCGAATGAGAAATCACCCTGATGCTCTCCTTCCATCAATCCTCCGGCAAGAGCAAAATTATCGAAGCGACCGTTTATTTCGCTCTGATAAAAAGCAGAGGGGATGGAGACCGTGCGATTGATTTCCAACCTGGGAGCCCAGAACTTGTCTCTGAAATGTACCCGGGTGAAGGAGACATCACTGATCTCACCGAGTGACACTTCCGACGCTTTCTCTGATTCCGGGAAGTGGCCGCATCCCATCACCACAAGGGAAATAAGGAGCAGTGCAATATTTTTATTCATGCCAGAAGGGTACAACATGGTTTGAGATGTGTCATCAATAAATAAGTCTGTCGCGTCACACTGCCATAGTGAAGATCGCTTTCAGGCAGGCGGTGATGGCATCTTCTTTTACAAATGTAAGCCCAAATGAAGGTTGGCAACTGAAAGAAAAATCCAAAAAGATATCAAAATCCTCTGAAAAGCGTTTATTTAACAGTATTCTTCCCATCTTTTCCTTTTCTTCTTTCTCTCCGGTATGATTGTCCATTTCCCGCATTGAAAAAAATCCCTACATTTGTAACGAAGAATGCATCCACTTACAGAGAACAAAATTATGTATCCTGCCTTTTTGAAATACCTGCTAGCACCGCTTTTAATACTTTTCAGTCTGAAAGGCAATGCTGTTGAGCTAAATTTCAAATATTACAAGGCTGAAGACGGACTCTCCTCCAATACAGTTTATACTGCACTTCAGGATTCGAAAGGTTTTATGTGGTTCGGAACGGAGAACGGGTTAAACCGTTTTGACGGATACACTTTTACCGTTTACCAGCACATTCCGAGGACCGCTCAGTCACTGATACAAAATTATGTCTACGCATTGGCGGAAGATGCAGATGAGCACTTGTGGATTGGCACCGAAAGGGGGGTCTGCTCTTTCGACCTGAACCTGAAGACCTTCACTCCATTTATCCTGACCACACAGATGGATGTATCGGTCGATGGCAGAATACAGAGTCTCATTTACGACAGGGGAAAGTTATGGATCGCCTCTGCCAGGCAGGGTGTCTTTGTCAAAGAAGAGGAGGAACTGAGACACTATTCATTCGAGGAATTCAGGATCGACCCGGGATCAACGGTCTGGGTCAATACTCTGTACAAAGACAAAGAGCAGATCATCTGGGTCTCTGTAGACAACACGTTACACCAGATCTACCGTTTTGATGACACCACAGGCGAATTTGTGCCCGCTTTCCCTGATCTGCCGCAAGAGGCACAACGTGAGCTGCGATCTTACAGCATGTTGGAAGATACATTTGGCACCCTCTGGTTTGGCACCTGGACCAACGGATTGATCAGTGTGGACAAGCATAAAGGGATCGTTACGGACAAATACCTCAATACCCCCGGTAAAGAGCATATCCTGCATATTCACCAGCTCACCGAATATGAACCGGGGCTGTTGCTGATCGGCTCCAATGACGGACTTACCTCTTTCAGGATCTCACCGATATCAGGGAACAGGCTCGACCAGCATTTCACCGAGCCCAGGCTATCCAACCGTTTTGTCTATCCCATTTACAAAGATCCGGAAGGGGGTCTTTGGATAGGAACCTACTATGGAGGCATCAACTATGCATCACCCAACAGGAACTACTTCACCAGTTATCAGCATATCAAACATGAGAATTCCATCTCAGGACACGTGGTCAGCTGTTTCTGCGAGGATGACGAGGGCAATATCTGGATTGGCACCGAAGATGGAGGATTGAATGAGCTGGATACCCGAAGCGGACTCATCCGGTCATACAGCCACCACGACAACAGAAGCGGTCTCTCATTCAACAACGTACACGCGCTTTGTCAAGTAGACAACAAGCTCTGGATCGGCACCTATACCGGGGGATTGAACGTGATGGACCTGGATACTAAAGAGATCAGCCACTACTATGCCGATGCAGATAACCCCAACAGTCTGGACGCGAACAATATTTACTCAATTTTCCAGGATAAAACCGGCACGGTATGGATCGGCACCTCCTCAGGCATCAACCGCTATAACCCTGACTCCAATACCTTTACACCGGTACGTATCCTGAATGAGTTTGTGATGGACATCATTCAGTCAGGTCAGCACATCTGGTTCGCCACCATCAACAGGGGGTTACAGCGGTATGACCTTGAGACAGGTGAATGGAAGGAGTTTCGCTTCGAAGCGGCCAACAGGCAATCGTTGATCAGCAATGATGTGATCACCCTTAGTGTGGATGAACAACAACAGCTATGGATTGGGACCAATAGTGGTTTGTGTCGATATGACGCGGACCGGGAGATCTTCATCGATGAAGAGGTTGCTTTTCCCAGTAATTACATCTGCAAGATCTTTTCTGACAATGGGCTGTTGTGGATCACCACCTTGAAAGGAGTGATCAGCTATCATCCCACCACCCGTGAGTATCGTCAGTTCAACCAGAGTGATGGTCTGCTCAGTGACCTTTTTACTCCCAACTCAGGTTATCAATCGGCATCGGGCAGGATCTATGTGGGTACTCCCAACGGTTTTAATGCGTTTTATCCCCGACAACTGGTACGAAACGAATTTAAGCCACCCATCGAGATCACCGGTTTTCAACTGTTCAACAAGCCTGCACGGCTGGAGGAGTACCTCACAAGAGACAAAAAAGGGGATGAGCGCCTGGTACTTGCTCACCACAACAACTCATTCAGTTTCGATTATACGGCGCTCAGCTTCTTTGCCCCCGGAAAAAACCGATATGCATTTATGCTGGAAGGGTTCGATAAAGAGTGGAATGATGCAGGCAACAACCGAAGGGCTACCTACACCAACATCCCTCCTGGCGATTACCTCTTCAGGGTGCGGGCATCGAACAACGACGGGGTATGGAGTGATCATGATCACACGCTGGCAGTAGTGATCAGGCCACCACTCTGGTGGAACGCCTGGTCCATCTCACTCTATGTCCTGTTAGTCATGGGGATGCTGTTCTATCTCTTCCACTGGCTTCGTGAAAAAGTGAGGAGGAAGAATGCAGAGATGATTCGTAAAGTACGGGATGAGAAAGAGCGGGAGAGCTATCGTTCGCAGATTGAGTTCTTCACCAATGTAGCCCATGAGATCCGAACCCCGTTAAGTCTGATCATTGCACCACTGGAACAGGTGATGGAACGCTCCGAGATCCTGCCGGAGAGCACCCGGTCAGATCTGGGCACCATGAGGAGCAACAGTGAGCGTTTATTGTTGCTGGTGAACCAGTTACTCGATTTCTCCAAGATTGAAAAGGGAGGGATACAGATATCACTTTCATTGGAGAACATCGATCGTATACTGACGACGACCTACCGGCGTTTTATACCGCTGATTGAACAAAAAAATATCCGGTTTGATTACCAGAGTGATGTGACCGATC
>CAZBFS010000171.1:0-3942 GCA_964491215.1 uncultured Proteiniphilum sp. | reverse complement strand
TTCAGTCCTGGATCGGAGAGGAGTATGTGGAAAAATACGCTCATTATTACAATGAGATGCTGCTGACTCGTAACGAGATCTATGTGTCGCAGGTGAACAGGGCAGCACAGGTTGCTGGTGATGCCTGGAGCAAGCTGCTATATAGGCTCGATCAGGGAGTACATGAAAAGTGGTATGCTCCTGAGTATGATGACCGGCAGTGGCAAACGGTAAACCAGTATGACAACCGTTCATGGACGCGCAACGAACAGGGTCTCTTCAACGGGTCCTACTGGTTTAGGCAGGAGTTTGAAGTGGATGCAACGCATGCAGGTGAAGAGGCGTTGTTGAGAGTGGGACGCCTGATCGATGCCGACTCCACCTATCTAAACGGTGTGTTGGTCGGTACAATAGGCTACCAGTATCCACCCCGCAAATACCGCATACCTGCCGGACTCCTCAAGTCCGGGAAGAATGTGATCACCATCCGGCTGATTGGTGGCAGCAATGCCGCATTTATCAAGGATAAACCATACAAAATTGAGTATGTCAACGGCGATGAACAACCACTGTCAGCTCACTGGAAATTCAGGCATGGTGCTTTTATGCCGCAACAGCGGGTACAGGCAATCAATATGCAGAACATCGCCACCGCATGCTACAACAGCATGATATGGCCCCTTCGCCATTTCCCTGTCTCGGGTGTCTTGTGGTACCAGGGAGAGGCAAACACCGGCCGGGCAGAGGAGTATGAATGGCTGTTGGGTGACCTGATGGCAAACTGGCGGGAGAGTTGGAAGGAGCCCTTGCTGCCCTTCTTCATTGTGCAGCTGCCCGACTTTATGCCACCTTCCGAAACGCCATCAGAAAGCGGATGGGTGAGACTGCGTGAGTCACAGCGCAGGGCAGCAGAGAAGGATCCCAATGCATGGTTGGTGACAGGCCTGGGATTGGGAGAATGGAACGATATTCACCCGTTGCGAAAAAAGGAGCTGGCCGAACGTGCGTCAATTGAGATCAGAAGTAAAATATATGGTCAGCCGGTAGTGGCAACACCCCGACTGGTGAGTGGGGAGAGGAAAGGTAATTGTGTGATCCTGACCTTTTCCGACACTGTGAGAGGCGATGCCGATGGCAGGGTTTATGATTTTGAACTCTCCTCAAACGGATCAAACTATCGAAATGCAGAGGCATCTGCAAAGGGGAACAAGGTGTACATCTCCTGCCCGGATATTGAAAACCCGGTGAGTGTACGTTATGCATGGCGCAACACACCTCCCCGGGCAAATTTAAAGGGCAGAAATAATCTGCCCCTTCCTACTTTCCAATGGGACCTCTCCCATTAATTTCACAGCCTGTTGACAGGCTAATATTGATTCTTCTTACTTTACGTTGAAAGCTACTCTCAGATCTTCGATCTCCTCCTCATTGATGGGTTGAAGCGCACCGATGGAGGAGGCCATCACCAGTGAGTTGGCAGAGAACTCAGCCACCTCGAGGTAATCGAAGGTGTTGAGCAACTTATCACCTGTCACGAAGACGCTGTCGTTCTCGACAAGAATCACACGGTTTTTGGCGAACATTTCTGCAACGCTGTCCACATCGTTGTAGATCAGGCCAAAGGGTATAGAAGGCACATCCTGCAGGAAGATCCAGCTCTCAGGGATGGTGCGCACATCAAACTTGCTGCCGCTCACCGCGTGGGCCATCAGGTTCACCGGCTGGGTGCAGATGATGGAGTTGATATGTGGGTTGAGCTGGTAGATGCGCTGATGCAGGGCAACCGACCTACTGGGAGTCTTACCCGCTTCGGCCATACCATTTTTAATCTGTACGACGTCGCTGGGTACAATGTCCCACCGTGCGATATTGCTGGGAGTGATGAGGAAATCGTTCTCCTTCCAGCGTACCGACACCGTTCCGTAGGTTGAGATCATCAGTCCCTGGTTACAGGCACGACGGATGATGTTCACCATCTCAGCACGGATTGCCCGTTCATCGGAGGGATGGTCTATATCCATGAAATGAGAGACATTGGAGGGGAGGTGATTCACATATTGCGACACCTGATCGTCGGAAAGGTAATTCACGCTGCCCAGCCTTTTGGCATTGATGATGGTACGGCAACAGAATTCCAGCGTTTCAAACCGCTGGTAGGCATCCATCATATCAGTACCGCCAAGCACCACTCCGTGATTCTCCATGATCACCGCCTTGTAGCGCTTATCCTGAAACTCAAAAGCAATCTTCTCACCCAGATTATCACTGCCGGGGGTTCCGTAGGGAGCAAAGCCTATATCCCCGCAGATATTGTGTGCCTGCGGAACAATCTTGGTATCGGGTACGATACCAGTAATGCTGAAAGCCACCAGCGCCGGCGGGTGGGCATGGATGATAGCCGTCAACTCGGGACGCGCTTCAAAGATCGCTTTGTGAAAGGGTAATTCAGATGATGGCTTGTGAGGTCCGATCACTGTTCCATCTTTCCTGATCTGCATGATATCTTTCACCGTGAGTGATCCCTTATCCACACCGGAAGGGGTGATCCAGATATCGCCGTTCTTGTCTTTGATGGAGATGTTTCCACCCGAGGTGGTGGTCATCCCGCTCTTATATATCCGTCCGATGATCACGTTGATCTGCTCCACCGGATGCATCAGGTTTATATCTAATTGTTTCATATGTTTTAGCGTTCAGCAGTCAGCTATCAACTGTCAGCTTATCGCTAACAGCTGACAACATAAAGCTATTGTTAGTTTTTTTCGAAAAAGTTGAGCAAAAACGATTCGGCCTCCACGCTCCAGAGACCGTTGTGACGGTTGCATATCTCAGCCAGTTTACGGAACAGCTCACTCTCTTCTCCCAGCTTCTCAAAATCGGAGATGGGCGTCAACGGCATGTTGATATGGGTATAGATCAGCTTCTTACCGCCAGGTATCTCCGGCAGCCGGTTGGTGGTGTCGATCACCGCATCCAGCCCCCCGATGTGGGTCACCAATCCCGCAGGATCCAATCCACTGCCCATGATCTCCAGTGCCTCTTTCATGTCATCGTTGTTACCGCCGCTGGTACCCACGATATGGGTGTAGGCGTAATGCACATTATAGAAATTGAGCATTGCACTGAAGTTGGGATCACCGGGACCAGCGAAGAAATTGAGGCAGCCGTCGAACGCCAGGATGGCATCCCCCTGCTCCACCACAGGCTTCACGGGTGCAAAGACAAAGACATCATCATAACCATGATCACCACTGATCGCTTTCAGCTCACTCACCGGATCTGCCATCTTACCTGTGTTGACATAATGCAACGCAATACCCCTTGAAGCGGCAAATGACACTGTGTAGATTGACGCCGCACGGTCCAGCCGTGCCTGATCAACATCGGTCACCACCAGTAAGGAGGGCTTGCGATCTTCTCTATTGAGCACATAGTTGATGGCTGCAAGACCCATGGGACCTACACCCGCCAGGATTGCCATCTTGCCACCATCCACGATCTCCATCTGGTGCTCATAGCTGCCCGGGGTTGTGTGGTAGTTGGCATGCATGGCACCAATCACGCAGGAGAGCGGTTCGGCCAACGATGCGGGATAGTAACCCTCCCCATGATAGGGAAGCAGACAGTCCTGCTCCATCACATCGTTGGGAATGATCACATAGGTTGCATCACCGCCGATATATCTGTAGCTGTATCCGGGAGCACTCAGAATGCCCACCGGACCTTTCTCGAAATATAATGCCGGTTGTATGGAGTATTTGTCTCCCGCCTTGAATTTGTCGGCCCATTTGGCACCTACCTCCAGCAACTCACCGGCAAACTCATGACCGATGATGATTGGGTTTTCAGCTACATCATCAGGGATCCGTTTGTGATCGGTACCCTGTGTGGATGCCTTGTAGGAGGACATACAGATTGAGTCGGACACCACTTTTGCCAGTATCTCATCCTCTTTGATCTGCG
>CAZBFS010000170.1:0-3956 GCA_964491215.1 uncultured Proteiniphilum sp. | reverse complement strand
TCATCGCTGATCAAGGAGCAGGATCTCACTGTGAGAGAGGTTCGTAAGTTGTTGGATGAGGTGGAGAAGTTACACGAAAAAAAGTAACTCTCATGGAAAATTTTCTTTTTTACCTTCTTCGCGTATCAGTTTCAATGGCTCTTTTTTACGGTTTCTACAAACTGTTTTTCGGCAAAAACAGCTTCCATGATATCAATCGTTTTTTGCTGATTGTGATTGTTCTGCTGACGGTGTTGCTCCCTTTGTTTCGTTTCAATCTCATCCCCGATTGGTATAGAGGTTCAATTGACGAAAATCCACCATTTGACTTTTCAGGTTTTCCTGTTGCGGATATTTCGGGAGTGAGCGTCGTGCGGCCTTCGTTCCCCTGGACAGAGTTGCTTTTCGGGGTTTTTGTGGTTGGTTTCTTGTTTGCTGTTGTGCGTTACCTGATTGGACTGTTCCAGATCATCAGCATTATCCGGAATTCGCTCAAAGAAAAATTATCTGATGGTACAACACTCTGTCTGAGCGTTAAAGATATTGCACCATTCAGTTGGATGAACGCCGTTGTCCTGCCCGGTAAAGATATCTCTGAAGAAAATCGGGCAATCATCCAACATGAGCAGGCACATATACATTTAAAACATTCGTTCGATATGATTCTTTTGGACCTGTTCACCTCCTTTTTCTGGTTTAATCCTTTTTCCTGGTTGTTGCGCCGTGAAATTCAGTCGGTACATGAATATCAGGCCGATCAACAGGTTCTTATCAATGGCATCGATGCAAAACAATATCAGCTATTATTAATCCGCAAGTGCGTGGGCGAGCAAAAGTTTGCACTGGCAAACAATTTCCGTCAACGCGATTTGCACAAAAGAATTCAGATGATGATGAAACACAAAAGTGACAAACAAACGAAATGGAGTTACGCGGCAGCATTTCCCCTCTTGTTCCTGGTAATGGTCGCACTCTCCATTCCAAAATTGAATGCAAGCATTCCCGAGAAAGCAAAAGATGAATCAATTTTCGTATCGGAAAATGTAAGAGTACAGGAAGACACGATTCATGTTGGGAAGGTACAGGAAGCACCCGAAAAAATGGAAGAAGTGAAAGTAATCAGATATGGTGCCATGAAAGAGAAGAATAAGATCTCTGTTTTTTCAGTAAGTGAACCTGGTGTAACTCCCTTGTATTTCCTCGATGGCAAGGAGATTGAGTCGATAAGTGATCTCGACCCGGATCAAATTGCGTCGATCTCAGTGCTTAAAAACAACAGTTCAAGGGAAATATATGGTGAAAGAGGCAAAGATGGTGTAATTCTGATCACAACTAAAAAGGTGGAGAATGCGTCATTCAGCCTGGAAAGGGAAGATAAACCACTTCTGATCATCGACGGAGTAATACAGGATATCGCATTTGATCTGAGTTCCGTTTCACCCGATGAGATTCAGTCGATGGAGGTTATTAAGGGGAAATCTGCCGTGGAGCTCTATGGTGATGAAGGAAAGAATGGGGTCATAGTGATTAACCGGAAAAAAGCGACTAATTAAACCCGTAGGCAGCTTTGCGCATTTCGGAGGTTGATTGAAACGGGTGTGGCGGGTTCAGGTAGCGTTCCAGGAATTTGTAGACCGTGAATCGGATGTCGGTGGCCTCCTTCGTGTCGATACGGTCGAAGCCGTGACCGCCTGAGGCGTCTTGAAACACCTTGTACTCAAACTGCTTCCCGTGCTCTTTCAAACTCTCGATCATCAGCAGCACCTCCTCCACGTAGACATCATTGTCGTTGGTGTTGGTGTAGATCAGCAGTGGTTTGTCCAGGCTGGCGGCATGGTGTGTGGGTGAGCGGCGGGCATATTCGACCGGGTTCTCCTCAATCGATTCACCAATGTGATAGGGGGCCATGAAATAGTCGCTATAGCTCACGTTGTGAGAAGCAAGACGGTTCTCCAGGTCGCTCACCGGTACGCCGGCAAAGGCACACTGGTATTTGTGGCCATGCTGCAGGATCTGCATCAGTGCAATCATCCCGCCGTGGCTCCAGCCGATCACGCCAACCCGTTCCGTATCGACGATGGAGTAGTTCTCAATCATGTAGTCGAGACTGGCCAGCACGTCGTCGTTCTCACGTCCGCCGTAATCGATGTTCTCATAGGTTGTTTTCCCGTATCCCGTGCTGCCTCGATACTCGGCTGAGACCACGATATAGCCCTGTGCCATCAGCTCCCGCACGATATGGTAGTAATAGGTGGAGAAGTTGGCGTGGATGCCGCTATGGGGAAGCACCACCAGGGGATATTTCCTGTTTTTCTCCACACTCTTGGGTATGAAGACATAACTGTAAAATTGCAGCTTGTTGCCTGCGAACCGGTCATCGGTATCTTTTGCCTTCCAGCGGGGAGAGCCGGTAAGCCGTACCTTGTCGATGTACGCCACATCACCCAGTCGCTCAAACCAGAGCAGGTCGTCAATCTGTTTCTCCATGATATCGAAGCGATGGTCCTGGTCATCCACTCTTCTTTGCAGCTCTTCGGTTTTTTTGAGCAGTATAGAGTCACTCTGAGCTGCTACATTTGCATAGGAAATGATGTAGAACAGCAGGATGATAATGGGGGTAAACCTTCTGTTGTTCATAGTGATACGTTTATTGTCCAAAGGTAGTCATAATTTTGTCATGGGTGTATAGGCATCGTGATAAAAGATCAGCGTGCGTTTCTCTTTTTTTGCTTTGTCCAGAAATCGTTTCTTCTCCTCCATGGCGACGGCCACACTGTTGTCGTATGCCGAGAGCCAGCTGAGGGCAATGTTGAGCGAGGTGGGTACCACATCGCCAGGGAAGGCATATTTCTCTCCCTCCGTTTCGAAGAGCACCACAATCTGACCGGGTGTGTGACCGTCGTAGAGCTCCAGCCGGATCTGGTCATCCAACTCCGTGTCGCCCAGCACGAACTGCAGCTGTCCTGCATCATAGACCGGCTCAATGTTCTCGGGAAAGAAGGAGCTCTTCTCGAAGAGGGTGGGGTTACGGTAGTTCTTCCACTGTGAGAGGCTCACCCGGTAGGTGGCATTGGGGAACGTGGGGACGGCTTCATTCCTCTCGTTCAACACCGTGCTTGCCCCGCAGTGGTCGAAATGGAGATGGGTCAGGATCACATCGGTCACCTCATCCGGTTCGTAGCCAATCCTGCGGATCTCTTCCACCATGTCTCTCTGGTCGTAGGGCTGAAAGAATTTCAGTCGTGCGTCATGCTTGTCGCCCAGTCCCGCATCCACCAGTATCCGCCGGCTGTCGGTTTCGATGAAAAGGCAACGCAGCGACATCTCGCACATGTTCTTGTCATCTACCTTGTACTTGGCCGACCAGTACTTTTTCGGCACGGGACCGAACATCACCCCGCCATCTCCCAGAAAATAACCTGATTCAATAATATGATACTTGAGCATATTGTTGTATTTTTGTGGCAAATTTAGTGAAAAGTTTCGGGTGTCGTGACATCCGTCTCCAAAACCCTCAAGAATGAAGATTCCCGATAAACAGGAGAACATAGCCGAGTACCTGCTCTTCATGTGGCAGACAGAAGACCTGTTACGTGCCTGTAACCTGGACATTGATCAGCTGCAGCGATCCCTGATCGATTCTTCCTATACCACGGACGAAGAGCGTACGAAAGCACGCGACTGGTACGAGGGGCTGATCATGATGATGAAGACCGAAGGGGTGCAGCAGGAGGGTCACCTGCAGATCAACAAGAACCTGATCATCGACCTGACTGATGTGCATCTTCGGTTGCTCAATGATCCCAAAGAGTCTGAGTATATCGCTCTTTACTACAACACGCTGCCTCATATCGTGGCATTGCGGGCCAAGGCGGGTGACAAACAGCTTCCGGAGTTGGAGACCTGTTTTACCGCCCTCTATGGTTACCTGCTGCTGAAGCTTCAGAAGAGGGAGATCACCGGTGAGACGCAGGCTG
>CAZBFS010000169.1:0-4004 GCA_964491215.1 uncultured Proteiniphilum sp. | reverse complement strand
TAATCATTCAAAAATTCAGAGGTATACTATGAAACATCATCTTATTACAGCATTGCTGATTCTGACATCGGTCAGCAATATCATTGCACAGGATCTGAGAGAGCGTCACTATTACTATGAGATTCTTACCCCCTCACATGAGCCCAAACCACTTGTGGATGGCTATGCCGATGAACGGGTAACGGAAAACCTGAACAGGGGATTACAGACAGCATTGACTGATAACGGTAAAGGAGTATATCTCAATTGGCGTCTGCTTCAAACGGATGCAGAGGGAATCATATTCAATGTCTTTCGTTCCGTGAACGGCAAAAAGAAAAAACTCAACAGAAAGCCTATTTCAGTGACGACAGACTTTTCCGACAATGCTCCGTCAGCTGGAAATGCATCCTACTGGATTGAAAGCGTGGAAGGGAAGAAAAGATCACATTCGGAAATGATCGAAGTGGACTTCTCCGGACTGCAATCACCCGGTTACAGAAGTATCACCCTGAAAAATGGTGTCACAGCCGGTAAAGTGGCAGTGGCCGATTTGAACGGAGATGGCAATTACGACTTTATCATCCGTCATCCCAACAGCAATGTGGATCCCGGGGTAGCAAATCCCGATAATGGCACCACCTATAAGATAGAGGCCTACCTGAGTGACGGCACCTGGCTTTGGACTAAGGACCTGGGACTGGGAACTGAACCGGGGGTGTGGTATTCACCATTTATAGCCTATGATTTTGATGGCGACGGGAAAGCAGAGGTAGCACTCAAGACTACAGGTGATGACTACCTGAAAAACGAAAGTGGTCGCATTTACGGAGGCAGTGAATATATCACGGTGCTGGATGGCATGACCGGCAAGGAGCTGGCAAAAGCAGAATGGCCGGAACGTAATTTCCGTTACGGCAACGTCAACAGGCAAAACCGGAACCAGATAGGGATGGCTTATCTGGATGGTAAGACACCCTCCATCCTGGCTGCAAGGGGAACCTATAAACTGATGGTGGTGGATGCCTGGCAGTTTCATGACGGAAAACTGGAAAGGCAATGGCGCTGGGATGGTGATGAGGAGAACCCGGTTGTGCGCAGCCAGGGAGCGCACAACATGGTGAGCGGCGATGTGGATGGTGATGGCAGAGATGAGATCCTGTTGGGCTCCTGTATGCTCGATGACAATGGCACCTTGCTTTGGTCTTCCGGGTTGGGTCATTCCGACAAAGCCTATCTGACCGATATCGATCCACGGAGACCCGGCATGGAGGTCTTCCTTGCCATCGAACCCTTTGAGGAGACCGGTTACGGTGTATCTGTGCTCGATGCCGCAACGGGTGAACGGGTGTGGGGCATCGGTCACAAGACATTTCATGTGGGAGACGGAATGGTAGCTGACATCGACCCGTCAACACCCGGGTTGGAGTGCTTTGCCAGCGAGGATCGCAAGGGTGGTTCTACCGACAAATATCTGCTCAGTTCCGACGGGCAGCGACTTGCCTCAAACGATGATGTGCCTCCCTGTCGCAACTGGATCTGGTGGGATGCAGGCAACATCAGACAGACATTTTTCGGAGATGACAACCGATGGGGCTCTGACTCACGCTCAGGAGGAAATGGGCAACAGATCGGTTATTGGAAAGGTGAGAAGATAGCCCACAAAATATATGGAGATATCATCATGATTGCCGACCTGATGGGCGATTGGCGGGAAGAGGTGGTCACCTCGCTGCCGGGAGAGCTACGCATCTACCACACCCAGATTCCGGCTACTGACAGAAAGATCACCCTGATGCAAGACCCTATTTACAGGAGTTATGTATTGCAACGCTCACAGGGTTATCCACAAGCACCGGTACCTGGTTGGTACCTTGGAGAATAATAACAGATCGCGATATGAGATCTTTCTTTGTACCCAACGATGTTAAATACAACTTTTATCAATAATTCACTAATTTACCTGTAATGAAGAAAATGTACAGACTGTTTATTTCGTTGTTATGCCTCACACTCCTGGTGGGGTGCAGCAACAGTGACAACACATCAACATCCCGTCCTGAAAAAGAGGAGGTATTGGATGCGCTGAGACTGGCCAACGATTATTTCATGAACAAGTGGAGCGATCCGTCCCAACCGATACCCTACCCTTCCCGCAATAAAGAGTATGAATCGAATCTATGGACACGGGCTTACTATTATGAAGGATTGATCGATCTATGGAAGATCGATCCCCAACAGCGCTATCTCGACTATACCCTGGAATGGGGAAACAAGCATGAATGGGCTCTTCGAAACTCAGCTGAGGGATGGATGACACGCAATGCTGACAACCAGTGTGCGGGTCAGGCTTATATCTTCCTCTACGAGCAGGATCCCGAGGAGCCTGCACATTATATCGAAAATATCAAAAGATCGGTCGACGCCATGATGGAAACCGACAAGGTTGACGACTGGAGCTGGATCGACGCCATTCAGATGGCGATGCCCATCTTTGCACAGCTGGGCAACATTACCGGTGATACCGCATACTACAACCGGGCATACGACATGTACATGTACACCAAGCTGCACCATGGCGACAATGGCCTTTACAACCCTGAGGATCAGCTTTGGTGGAGAGATGCCGATTTTGATCCTCCCTATACCGAACCAAACGGAGAAGACTGCTACTGGTCACGCGGCAACGGGTGGGTGGTGGTAGCCATGGCACGTATGCTGGATCTCCTGCCGCAGGATGAACCGCACCGTGCTGAGTATGAAACAATGCTTGTGGAGATGAGTGAAGCACTCAAAAAAGTGCAGCGGGAAGACGGTTTCTGGAATGTCAGCCTGCATGACCCGGATAACTATGGAGGCAAGGAGCTTACCGGCACTGCCATGTTCATCTACGGGATGGCTTACGGTGTGAACAATGGACTGCTCGACAGAGCTGAATATGAACCGGTTATTCAGAAGGCATGGAACGCCATGGTTAGTGACAGTTTGCATCCCAACGGTTTTCTTGGCTATGTTCAGGGAACAGGCAAGGAGCCCAAAGAGGCACAGCCTGTCACCTATGAGCGGGAACCCGATTTCGACGATTACGGGCTGGGAGCATTCCTGATGGCAGGAGCAGAGATCTACAAAATGCTCTGAGCAGCAACACGAACCATACTAACCTAACAGTTCACCCCAATAGCTTTCACAAACTATTGGGGTGAATTCATTAACAGCAGGGCTGATCAGAGGACCGATAACCGGGTCAAATCATTTCTTTGTGATTACCAGGAACCGGGTTTCCCATGGCTCAAGCGTCAATCGGGTGGAGATATGACCCTTTTCCGCCACCTCTGCCGGCAGATCAGCAACATGCCCGGTCATCGCATCCCATGCCTGCAGGTCTCCTGTTCCGGCAAGCGTGACATTCAGCTCCTGCCGTTCCTCTCCCTCGTTGAAGACAAAGTAGAGATCAGCATCTTTCCAATTGCGATGGGTATATTTGACAGAAGGCGTGAATCGGTCAAGTTGGAAATCAGAATCACCCAACGCATCCAGCACCTGTGGTGTCAACATGCCGGATGGTTCTTCAATATCCCAGCGGAAGGGGATCCGCTCTGCATGGCGGAAATTCTCATTTACCGAGAGAATTGAATCATTGCCGATGGAAATCACTTTTCCGCCTTCACTCTGAAATGCTTTTAACCGGTCAATAGCTACGGAAGTGAGGGCGGTGAGCGGCGGAACGATGATTGTTGTGTAGGTTTGTCCGCTTTTATTGATGAATCCGCCATCCTGAAGTGTCATCTGTGACGCAATGGCCTCTTCATCTATCAGGTCGAAATCATACTGGGTATCGAGCAGCTGCTGCAAGATTGTGCCGGCACAGCTGTCCACAGCATGATCACCCAGCCAGATACTGGATACCGGATAGAGTATTGCCAACTTCGCTGCCGGAGTACCCTGGGAGAGGAGATAACATGCCCTGTGGATATACTTGGCTACCTCAGGAAATCGCTCATCCTCCAGCCACCCCATCATTCCCG
>CAZBFS010000168.1:0-4008 GCA_964491215.1 uncultured Proteiniphilum sp. | reverse complement strand
GAGATAAAGAGCATGATTGACGCATTGGCATAAAACGATGAAAGCAGAAATAGGAAAAACAGCCCGCTACCTCAGGGAGAAACAGGGTGTACCCGAACGGGTAAAGGAAGAACTGAAAGCGTTCAACAGGATCAAGAAAGCGATCACCGGCGCGCTGGAGCAGGAGGAGATGACCATCGCACAACTCTCTGAGAAGCTGCAGATGCCCACACATGAAGTCACCTACTTCCTCCTGACGCTGGTGAAGTATGGTGTTGTGGCCACAGGTGAGATCGATGATATGGACGAATATTATTCGTATAAACTGGTAAGATAATGGCAAGTAAAATAAATCCCCGCTTTTCGAAAGAGCTGAAGAGATATGGTTCCGTCAATTTCAATGCATGTTACAATTGCGGTAACTGCACCGCCGTCTGCTCACTCTCAACACCCGAGACCTCCTTCCCGCGTGAGATGGTGCGGTTGAGTGCGCTGGGACTGGAAGAGGAGCTGAAGCAGTCGCTAAAACCCTGGGAGTGTTACTATTGTGGCGAGTGTACCACGCAATGTCCACAGACAGCCAACCCCGGCGAGCTGATGATGTCGTTGCGGAGATGGCTCACGGCGAAATATGACTGGACCGGCCTCTCGGGAGTGCTCTACCGGTCGCTGTCACTCACCATCGTGGCATTGCTGCTGGTGGCCGCAGGCGTCTTCTTCTTTGCCCGCTCCGTCAACTTTGATACCACCACATTACTCCATTTGGGACACCGCTTCGAGATGCTGGCCATCGCCACTGTCTTCCTGGTGATCTTTGTCCCCAACCTGCTACGGATGTGGTACTTCTCCCTTGTGAAAAACGGTGTGAAAGCACCCCTGAAGAGCTACATCGTAGCCCTGCCCGAGCTGTTTGTCCAGATGTTCACCCAGAAAAGAGCCAAAGAGTGTGACGGGAACGAGAACTTCCGCTGGCTGGAGCACCTGGTGCTGGTCTTCGCCTATCTGTCACTCCTCTTCACCACTGTTTTCCTTAACTGGTTCGGTACGGAGAGCCTTTTCATCATCGTGCTAGGGTATCTGGAGAGCTTCCTGGTCTTTGTCATCACCATCCATTTCGTCTCGGGAAGGATAAAGAAAAACAAGGCGCTGAACAAGTTCTCACAACCTTCCGACTGGCTCTTTGTGATATGGTTGTTGCTGATGGGACTGACCGCCTTCATGGTGCGTCTTTTTATCGACCTCAATATGCTCGAAAACAATATCTGGATCCATCTGATCCATCTCACCGTGCTGGCACAGTGGGCTCTGATCATTGTACCGTTCGGCAAATGGAGTCACTTCCTCTATCGCTCCTTTGGACTCTATTTCGCCCGAATCAAGGCGATGCAGGAATCATAGGGAGAAGGCGACTTATACGAACAGTTTAACGAACGGGGACTTCAGCAATTGAAATCCCCGTTTTGTTGCACAGTAAAAGAAATAATTCATTGCATCATTTTACTGACTATCACAACAATTTGAAAGAGATTGTTTATTTTTGTTAGGATGATAATTAAAATAAAACAGTCATGAAAAACTTTTTACTGATCGGTCTCTTCTTGATTCCCACACTTGCCTTGGCGCAGAGAAACAATGGAAAAGGGATGATCTATCTCGATGAAAACCGCCGTCCCCTACGGAGGGAAATCATCATGATTCCCGCTGTGAACGGCTTTGAAGTGCTGAAATGCGATTTCCATACGCATACTGTTTTCTCCGACGGACATGTATGGCCTTATGTGCGCAACCAGGAGGCATGGCTGGAGGGGCTCGATGCTCTGGCCATCACCGACCATATTGAATATACGCCTCACAGTGCGGATGTGAAGGTGGCACATAACCGGGGTTACGAATTACTGGAGGAAAGCGCTAGAATGACTAATATCCTGCTTGTGAAGGGCAGTGAAATTACCCGCAACACCCCACCGGGACACTTTAACGCGATCTTTATCCAGGATGCATCGGGTTACATGGAGGATCGTGCCGGCGAACAGGACAGTGCAGCAGTGATGAAAGCGGCTGCCCAGCATGCTTTTATCTTCTGGAACCACCCCGGCTGGCAGCCCGGCATTGAGGGGTCGTACGAGTGGATAGACTTTGTGGAGGATCTCTACAGAAGCAAGGCACTGCACGGTATTGAGGTGATCAACGATTTCGACATTCATCTGAAAGCCCTCGACTGGTGCATCGACAAGGACTTGACAGTGATGGGCTCATCCGACATCCACAACCTGGTGGCGTATGAGTACGACACGAGCAAGGATTATGTACATCGCAGCATGACGCTGGTGATGGCCAAAGAGCGCACTCCGGAAGGGATCCGCGAAGCCCTCGATGCAGGCAGGACCGTTGCCTGGTCAAGCAAATACCTGGTTGGTAAGGAGGAGCATGTACGCCCCCTTTTCGACGCTTGTGTGGAGCTGCTACCCTCACACTATACAGAGGTAAGAGGTAATGGAAGCAAAACAAACTGGTATGAGATACGAAACAACAGCGACCTCTACTTTGAGCTGGAACTGAAAGAGGGCAACGGCACAAAGCGCATAGTGCTCTACCCGCGATCGGCACAACTGATCTCTGCAGCCGCAGGAATAGCGTCGCTCACCTATGAGGTCACCTCTACCTATGTGAGAAGTAACAAACATCTCACTGTCGATTTTTCTCTTAGATAAGGAAGCCATGCTTGGATCTTAAAGGAGAAACGGCTTGATCACCCTATCATCCCGAGGAATCGGGGAGAGTATCGCTTTAAGGTTGTCACAACCGGGTATATAGCATCAAGAAAATGATTCTAGATAAACTGCTTACGCAACATGCTGTTGTGCGAATATAAAGAGTGACAGTTTGATCTCGTTGACCGAAAATCATCTTCGTTGAATTCACGTTATACGCTGGGATAGTCGGACGAATGTTTGTGCTACTTCTTTTTCATCGGGTATAGGACGATAGGCCAGTGCGGATAATTCAGATTGGTATTGATCCTTTAACTTGCTCCATATAAAATCAAAATTGCGTATCAACGGAGATTCCGATATCGACAGGTTGGTCCACCCCATTGGTTCATCGAACAATTCCTTGTCGTGATCAAAAAGTGTGAGAAATTGCTGCTTGAATGTGTCAGATTGTATGCACTGGAAACAATCATTATCCGTAGCCAGAAAATACAAATCGTAGAAATGCCTGATCTTGGATGAAACAGATGGGATGGGATCCTGGTCTAGTGAAAAGCGAATGAGCGAGACCAATTTCTCCAAAAGCGTTTGTTCCTTGTTCTGGATATTGATCTCGAAGGGATGCAGCTGATACGCATCAATGAACGACCGATTATTCGTCTGGTTAAGAAAGTCGAACAACAAGCTTTGAATGAGCCGTTTCTGAAAAGGGATAGGGTTTGCGAATGAATTGACCTCAACAATAAGCCGGTTATTAGGGTCATTCTGCTGAATGGATGGGTACCTGAAAAGCGATTTTCTGTAGCGGGAACCTTTGCTTGTAATTCCCTCCTCCTGAAATTCTGTAAGCTCTTCCGTTATCTCCTTTTCGAGATGACGAATGATCGTTTTGATTTCATTTCCTGTTTTATGGGTCGTATTGACAATTGCCAGGTCTACGTCTTCCGAGAAGCGGTCAATGAGCCGGTATCCTTTGGAGAGAGATGTTCCACCTTTGAAAACTGCCTCATCACTGTACTTGCTGCCAGACAATCTTTGCAAAAGCAAAGTAATCCAATAATCCTTCTCCACAAATCCGAGGTTAATCATCAGATGTTGGGATGCAGCTCTCAGTGTTTGAGAAAAGAGTTGTGTGTCGTGATGCAGACTCATGTGAAATTCCATTTATCAGCTTCCGGGAATACAACTTTAAGACCCGGCAGCTTGTATTTGGTAATAGGATTCAAGGAATTGTAAAGCGGCTGGGAAACAGCATCGGCCTGGATAGTGTCGAGAAGCGTACCCAGTAATGCCCTGGCAGAAGGTGGATACTTCAAAG
>CAZBFS010000167.1:0-4012 GCA_964491215.1 uncultured Proteiniphilum sp. | reverse complement strand
CCTCCTCCTCTTTGATCACCTTCTCTATCAGCGTCTGCTGTGCCAACAGCTCGGGGTAGGCTTCGCCCATCACCCCGATCAGGGTGGGTAGCAAGCGATAGATGAACGACTCATGCATCCCCAGGAAGGTGTAGCCATAGCGCACGGCGCGACGAAGGATGCGGCGAATCACGTAGCCAGCACGGGCGTTGGAAGGTAGCTGTCCGTCGGTGACAGAGAAAGCGATGGTACGCAGGTGGTCGGCGATCACCCGCATGGCGATATCTTTCTTCACATCCTCACCATAGCGATGGGCGGTGATCTCCGCGATCCTGTTGATGATGGGCTGGAAAAGATCGGTATCGTAGTTGGAGATCTTACCCTGCACCGCCATGCAGAGACGTTCGAAGCCCATACCGGTGTCAATCACCTTCGCCGGCAGTGGCTCCAATGAGCCATCGGCCTTGCGGTTGTATTGCATGAAAACCAGGTTCCATATCTCGATGACGTGGGGATGATCCTGGTTCACCAACGCTATCCCGCTCACCTTCCCCCGCTCGCTGTCGGGACGGATATCGATATGTATCTCGGAGCAGGGACCACAAGGACCGGTGTCCCCCATCTCCCAGAAGTTATCTTTCTTGTTGCCGTTGATGATCCTTTCAGTCGGCAGAAAAGCTTCCCAGTAGGAGGCAGCCTCGTCGTCGCGCTCCAGTCCCTCCTCTGTCGCTCCCTCGAAGACGGTCACGTAGAGCCGCTCCTTGTCGAGCTTCAGCACCTCGGTGAGGTACTCCCACGCCCATGCGATCGCCTCCCGTTTAAAATAGTCGCCAAAAGACCAGTTGCCCAGCATCTCGAACATGGTGTGGTGGTAGGTGTCGTGCCCCACCTCCTCCAGGTCGTTGTGCTTCCCGCTCACACGTAAGCACTTCTGTGAGTCAGCTACCCGTGGGTACCTCACTGGGGCATTGCCCAGGATGATATCCTTGAACTGGTTCATCCCCGCATTGGTGAACATCAGGGTGGGGTCATCCTTGATGACCATGGGTGCGGATGGCACGATCTGGTGCTGTTTCGACTGGAAATAGTCTTTGAACGACTGGCGTATTTCTTTCGACGTGATCATATCTCTCTGTAGGTTTGCTGTTTTCATTTATTCGTTTGTTTCCTGGTTCCGACCTGTCGTGGTCCGTAAACAAGAACGTTATTGTTCATCTCATTTGGGAAGTGCAAAGATACTATTTTCTTGTGTTTTACAGAACAGAAATAAGCATATCACCTTTTAAAGCATTCCGGTTTGCAAACAATTCTTTGTATCTTTGTGTTGCATGCAGATGAGATCATTATATAAGAGCCAGCAACAGCGCTATGCCATCAGTAGAAATTAATCATTGCCCACTTTGCGGCAGCAGCGAGCTTGAAAAAATATTCGACTGTGAGGATCACTTCTCCAGCAGGGAGCTCTTTCCGGTCTGCGACTGCCGGCAGTGCGGATTTCGATTCACCAGTCATTTCCCGTCGGAGGAGAACATCGGGAAATATTATGATTCTACGGAGTATATCTCTCACTCCGACTCAGATAATGGCTTCATCAACAAACTCTACCATCTCTTCCGCGGGATGATGATGCGGCGGAAAGTGGGGCTCGTGAAGCGGTTCAGCAATAATACTGGTGCACGTCTGCTGGATATAGGTTGCGGTACCGGCTACTTTCTACATGCCGCAAGTGGAGCAGGATTCCGGGTGACGGGCATTGAGAAAAGCAGAATGGCCCGGGAGAAGGCGGTCTCTCTCTTCGGTCTCAACGTGCAGGATGATCTCGATCACTTTACTCCGGGACAATCATTTGAGGTGATCACCCTCTGGCATGTGCTGGAGCACCTGGAGAAATTGAATGAAAGCATCGATAAAGTAAGGGAGATGCTGGCCCCGGACGGCACGCTTGTTATCGCCTTACCCAATCATCACTCATACGATGCAGAGGTGTATGGCAAACAGTGGGCGGCATATGATGTGCCGCGCCACCTCTGGCACTTCACGCCCCACACGGTGGAGCTGCTGATGAAGAAGCACAGCATGAAGGTGGTAAAACGGTACCGGATGCCGCTCGATGCGTTCTACATCGCCCTGTTGAGTGAATCATACAGGGGTCATTCATCACTGGTCAGATATCCCAAAGCATTCCTGACAGGCATGGCGGGATTTCTTTTCTCCCTGTTCGATCTGAAGCAGAGCAGTTCAGTCATCTACATCATCAAACAATAACCATCCACGACCATGGGCAAACGAAAGAAACCAATTCAGTTCAGCGAGAAGCGTCTCTACTACTCCATACAGGAGGTGGCAGATCATTTCGCAGTCAATGTCTCTCTGCTTCGTTTCTGGGAGAAGGAATTCGACAACATCAACCCAAAAAAAACGGCAGGGGGCACCCGGCAATACAGGCGGGAGGACATTCAGCAGTTGGAGATCGTCTATCACCTGGTGAAAGAGAAGGGGATGACCCTGGAAGGGGCACGTCAGACGCTCCGCAGCAAGAAGGATGAGGAGACCAAGCGGGTAGAGGCGCTAGCGCAGCTAACGGAAATCAAAAAGGAGCTGCTGCTGCTCGAGGAGGAGTTCGATCAGCTCCATGAACAGCGGAAATATACGAAAACAATCACCGGGGAATGACAATAAAAACACTCTTCCTGCTTATGATGCTCCTTGCCGCTTCCTTCTCTGCCCAACCGCAGGTGGCAGTGAAGGTGGGTGCTGAACAGACAGCTTGCTACTTCCCTCTGCTGGAGGGTAAACGGGTGGCGGTGATGACCAACCAGACCGGTATGGCGGGCGATGAGCACCTGGTGGATCTGCTGCTGCGACACCGCCACAACCTGGTGGGCATCTTCTCACCCGAACATGGATTTCGCGGCACCGCCGATGCGGGTGAACATGTATCCAGCTCGGTGGATAAGAAAACCGGCATCCCCATCTGGTCGCTATATGGCAGTGGCAATGGTAAGCCCTCTGCCGAAAGGATGAAGGCATTCGATCTCCTGGTTTTTGATCTCCAGGATGTGGGACTCCGTTTCTATACCTACTACGCCAGCATGGCCCGGCTGATGGATGCCTGTGCGGAGCATGACAAACAGATGATCGTGCTGGACCGCCCCAACCCCAACGGCATGTATGTGGATGGACCGATACTCGACATGAAACACAAGTCGGGTGTTGGATGGCTTCCCATCCCGGTAGTGCATGGCATGACGCTGGGTGAGCTGGCGCTGATGATCAACGGTGAAGGATGGTTGCCGGGGAAGAGGGTCTGCGACCTGACTGTGATCCCCTGCGAGAACTATACCCACCAGACACGTTACGAGCTGCCCATCGCTCCGTCTCCCAACCTGCCCAATATCCACGCCATCTACCTCTACCCCTCCACCTGTCTCTTCGAAGGGACGGTGATGAGCCTTGGCAGAGGCACCCCCTACCCCTTTGAGGTGTACGGACATCCTGACTATCGCGGTGTTGACTTCTCCTTCACCCCACGTAGTGTTCCGGGGGCCAAAAACCCGCCGCTGCTCAACAAAAAGTGCTACGGGGTTGATCTGCGTGACCTGCCCGATGAACAGATCATCGCAGGTGGATTCAACCTCTCTTTCCTGATCGATGCTTACGAGAATCTCGGAATTGGTGATATTTTTTTTACCTCTTTCTTCGAAAAGCTGGTCGGTGTGGACTACATCCGGCAGGATATCATCGCCGGCAAAACGGCCAACGAGATCAAAAAAAGATGGTCCTGCGATATAATCATATTCAAACAACAGCGCAAACCTTACCTTTTGTATGAGGAATAGACTTCTTAAATCAAATATCCCACTTCCCAAATAGTTTTTGTATTTTTGCACTTCAATTACACAACGTTCAGGAGACAAATCAAGTAAGAGCTCTCTTATCGCTCGTTGAATTGCGTTAAGAATTAGAATTGAATCACAATATGGAGATTGCAAGTAAATACAACCCCGCGGAGGTTGAAGAGAAGTGGTACCGC
>CAZBFS010000166.1:0-4063 GCA_964491215.1 uncultured Proteiniphilum sp. | reverse complement strand
GACGCACGAATTGGTTGTTCCCAGGTCTATTCCGATAATTTTTCCCATAATTGTTGTTCTATTGTTTTAATGTAAGTTTCTTGCTTCTTGTTTCAAATGCAGCACTTATCTCAATCCTCAGGATAGTAGGTGCATGCTACACCCTTCTCTTTTCAAATCCTGTGCCAAAGATTTGTCATTGATTCATGACTGACATTCTGTCGCTTTTCGACCACTTATCTTCGATTTTTAAACCGGACGATGCATCTGTATCGGAAGATTTTCCTATCTTTGGTGGTACGGACGCTGTTGTATCTGAACAACAGAAACGGAGCGTCCGGTACTCTTTTATTCCTCTAATCAAATAATGCAAACAGATATGTTTACACAACAGGACCTTGAACAGCTGAGAGAAAAAGGGATCTCACAAGATCAGCTCAGCAGGCAACTAAGATTTTTCAGCTCCGGTTTCCCATTTTTGCAGATCGTGGCCCCTGCATCCCATTACAAGGGTATCATCAAGGTGGAGACACAGCAGGAGAAGTCATACCTGAAGAGCTGGCAGGCCTATCTGGATGGCGATAAGAGCATCACCAAATTTGTTCCGGCATCGGGGGCTGCCAGTCGCATGTTTAAAGATCTGTTTGCCTTCCTCGATGCAGACTATGATGTGCCGACCACCGGATTTGAGAAGACATTCTTCTCCCGTCTCCCTGAGTTTGCCTTTGCTGTATCACTTGATGAGGCTTGCCGTGATCTTTTTGGGAAGAATGCGTCAACACTCTGTGGTGAAGGAAGGTACAAGGAGGTGGCCGCAGCCCTGTTACAACCTGAAGGGCTTGATTACGGCAACCTACCCAAGGGGTTGCTCTTGTTTCACACCTATTCTGAGGGGAACAGAACAGCCGTGGGAGAGCATTTGCACGAAGGAGCTCTTTATGCCCGTCGTGCAGATGGGTTGGTGAGAGTACATTTTACAGTGTCGGAAGAGCACAGAGAACTTTTCGAGTTGCTGGTAGCTGCCCGCAAGCTCAGTTACGAGATTAAGCTGGGTGCGCGTTTTTCTGTTTCATACAGCATTCAGAAGCCGGCAACCGACACCCTGGCGGTGGATTTGGAAAACCAGCCTTTCCGCGAAGAGGATGGCAGCCTTTTGTTCCGTCCCGGTGGACATGGTGCACTGATTGAGAACCTGAACGATATTGACTCGGACATCATTTTCATCAAGAACATAGACAATGTGGTACCTGACAGGCTGAAAGAAGAGGATGCACATTACAAGAAACTGCTGGCAGGAATCCTGGTCACCATGCAAGAGCGTGCATTTTCCTATCTCGAGAAACTGGACTCCGGGAAGGTGACCTCCGATGAACTGGAGGAGATGCTCGCCTTCACTGAGAACGAATTGTGTATCACCCACAACGAGATATTCGATACCGATGATCAGCTCAAGAGCTATCTCAAGCGCAAGCTTGACAGACCTTTCCGTGTATGCGGCATGGTGAAGAACCAGGGCGAGCCGGGTGGAGGCCCCTTCATTGTGGTCAACCCCGACGGTACTGCCTCGCTGCAGATACTGGAGAGCTCACAGATTAACCGGAACGATCCCCGTGCCATGGATGCCTTCCGCAACGGCTCTCACTTCAACCCGGTAGATCTGGTCTGTGGCGTGAAATGCTATCAGGGGAACAAATTCGACCTTGCCAAATTTGTGGATCCCAACACAGGATTCATCTCACACAAATCCAAAAACGGGAAAGAGCTGAAAGCGCTTGAGCTGCCGGGACTATGGAACGGAGCAATGAGCGACTGGAACACCCTCTTTGTGGAGGTGCCTGTCTCCACCTTCAATCCTGTGAAGACTGTGAATGACCTTTTGCGGCCGGAACACCAACAAAAGGGATAACACCCCGGTTGGTATGTTGTTTCCAAATGCGATCTGACATGCAATAATGACCATTTAAATCCGTTTAGACACTAAACGGATTTTTTGTTTTTGAAGCGAATCCATCCATATCTACTGCTGTTGACGGTGTTGCTTGCCATCTCCTGTAACAGGGTGCGACTGAGTGATGCCAGGAGTCACTATGTGCTAGGTGAATACCATGAAGCGGTTACTGTCTACCGGAGGCTCTACCGACAGACCCCCCGCGAGGAGGGTGCTCTGCGTGGAGTGATCGCATTTGAGATGGCCGAGAACTACCGGCAGTTGAGCCGACCGGCGCATGCTGCCACGGCCTACGGAAACGCTATACGGTATGGTTATCCCGACAGGGTTTCTTTTCTTCGCCTGGCGCAGATGCTGCACCGTGAGGGTGACTACCCGAAGGCAGTTGATGCATATCGGCACTATCTTACCCTTATGCCGGGTGATCAGATAGCTGTTGTGGGTCTACGGGGTGCTGAGCAGTCGATGGCAGAGACTGGACAATCCGGGATTGAGTCGTCCCGCTTTCTGGTCCGACGGATGGAACTCTTCAACTCTTCCCGCAGTGACTTCTCTCCCTTGCTCGCTCATGACGACGAGCGGCTTTATTTCACCTCTTCGAGAGAGGAGATACCGGGCGAGGAGAGGAGTGCCGTGACAGGGACAAAATACCACGATCTTTACCTCTCCGAGAGAAACAGCCGGGGTGAATGGCAGAAGCCTGAGAGAATTGAATCGGCCCTTAACACCTGTTTTGATGAGGGGATTGCTTCTGTGACGGCCGACGGTGATTTGATGTTTTACAGCGTCACAGCTGCCGGGACCGATCAGTCAGCACTGCCCGGTATCTATCTATCCCGACGAATAAACGGTATCTGGTCGGCAGGTAGCCGACTGAATCTAATGATTGGTGACTCCCTTTCACTCTTTGCCCATCCGGCGGTCTCCGGCTCAGGAGCCCTTCTCTATTTCGTCTCTGATATGCCGGGGGGAGAGGGTGGAAAGGATATATGGGTGGCTCACCTAAACAACCGGCAGGAGGTGATAAAGCTGGAGAATGCCGGTGCTGCGGTCAACACCCCGGGTGATGAGATGTTTCCCGTGTTGCGTGACGACACTACACTTTATTTTTCATCCGACGGGCACCCCGGGAGGGGAGGTCTCGATCTCTTCCGGGCGGTGAAGAGCCACGCCGGTGATGAATGGCGCCTGCAGCATCTGCCACCTCCTCTCAATTCCTCGGCCGATGATTTTGGGATCACCTTTGAGCAGGTGAAGGAGAGGGGCTTCTTCAGCTCCAACAGGGATGATGCAAGGGGTTATGATCATATCTACTCTTTTGAGCTTGTGAAGAGAGTGTTACAAGTGGAGGGTTTTGTAGTGGACCGGGCAGATCGCCTGATCCCGGGAGCGATTATCGATGTGGTTGGCAGTGACGGCTCGCGTTTGCGATTGGTAACAAACAGGGAGGGAATCTATCATTTTACCGCGGCTGAAGGGGTTGCGTATCTCTTTCTGGCACAGGCGGAGGGTTTCTTGAACCGGAAACAGTCGCTTGACCCAATATACGCCGGTAACGATACGATCTGTTACGTAGATTTTGAGATGACACCCTACGACCGGCCTGTTATCCTGGAGCATATCTTTTATGACTTTGACCGTGCCGTGCTCCGTGCCGAGTCGAAGGATGAACTTGACAACCTCTTGCAGATCATGCATGAGCATCCGGAGATCAGGGTTGAGCTCTCTGCTCATACCGACCACAAAGGGTCTGACAGTTATAACAATGAGCTGTCGCTTCGACGTGCACGATCGGTGGTCGATTATCTCACAACTGAGGGTATCGCTCCCGAGCGCCTTTTGCCGGTGGGACAAGGTAAGTCGGAACCAAAGAGAGTGGACAGCAACCTTGTCAGCAAACATCCTTTTCTCAGTGAGGGGGCCTGTCTCACGGAGGAGTATATAGGTACGCTACTCCCCGCTCAGCAGGCAGTAGCCGATCAATTGAACCGCCGGACCGAGTTCCGGGTGCTTCTGCCAACTCTTATCACCCCCCGGAAAAAAGAGTGATTATCCGGAATTATGTGTATTTTTGTGGAGGATTACCGGTTGTTTGAATTGATTCCGGGAGCACCAAACTGAATGAGATGAGAGAGA
>CAZBFS010000165.1:0-4124 GCA_964491215.1 uncultured Proteiniphilum sp. | reverse complement strand
GACACCTCCAAATTGATGGATATCAAGGATATCAATGGTTCGGCATTTACCGAAACAATTTATGCCAGGGCCATGTCGCCAGGGAAGTATTACCGCCTTAAAATGGTCTATGACGGCACCTGGTTCAGATACATCAAGATCCCGACCGACACCGGTCTGACAGGATACTGGCCCTTCGACGGCAATGCAGAAGATGCTGCAGGGACGAATCATGGAACCTTGTATGGGAATGTAACATTGACAACCGGTCGTAAAGGAGATGTGGGCGGTGCCTATCATTTTGACGGAAGCAAGGGTGATTACATCCGTTGTGTGACGCCCGGCATCACCGGATCCGCAGCGCGTACCATATCACTGTGGGCAAAGGCCGATGCACTTTCGACAAGTGTACAGGCTCTCTTTGCATATGGCGATGATGATGGCAGTTACCTTTATGGGAGGCGTTTTGAGATAAGCCTGAAAACCGGGAATCTGGTTTTTGACAGAGGGGGTACACAAATCAGCAAACCCTCTTCCCTCGTGATCAATAACCGGTGGAACCACTATACGATCGTTTACAAGGGCAGAGAAGCCGGAGAGACGGTTGACACCCTCTACTTTTATGTAAACGGAACCTTCCTCTCACCACTCTATACCAGTTCAGCTAACCTCGTGAACACCAGTGTCGTGAATCCAATCTATTTCGGTTCACTTTATAATAATCAGCGTTATTTTAAAGGGGCAATCGACGAGGTGAGGATGTATGACAGTGCATTGATTGGATCAGAGGTGAAAGGGCTCTATTACATGGATCGGCCGTTCTGATAAGCCATCAGGGAATTGGAGAGAGGATTTGACTTACAACATATGATGTCAATGGAGTGTAAAACATGAGAGATGGACTGACTTATACCATTGCCGAGCACAGGCTTGGAATCGATATGCCGGATGCAGAGCAGACGCAGAAACTGCTGCCCTCCTTTGCAGATTTTCTCAGCAAAACAGAGAGTGATAAGGACGATATCCTGCTTCGCTTTTCCGGCAATCATCTTCTCTCATTGCCCCAGACTCCGCCACTGGAGCAGTTCATAAGACAACCCTTCCATTATGCAGTCTATGAAACAGAAACGGGGAGACTGATACGGATGAGTAGCGGCGTTCGGCATCACCTTCTGCTGCTTCCCGCTGACCTGCATCACTTCCGTAGCGACCTTACACTGGCGGATGCGAGTGAATCCTCCTTCCTCAACAGCTTCCTGATGATTGCTTTCACGCTGGCTGCAGCACCATTGAAAACTGTGAAGTTGCATGCATCCGTGATCGAACAAAAAGGGAAAGCTATTCTCTTCCTTGGTAGCAGCGGTACCGGAAAGAGTACCCACACCCGCCTTTGGCAGACGCATATCCCCGGCAGCAGTCTGCTTAACGATGATGAGCCGGTGGTGCGCATCATGGAGGATGGGAGCGTGCGGGTCTTCGGATCCCCCTGGAGCGGAAGCACCCCCTGTTACCGCAACATCTCGGCCGAAGCAGTAGCATTTGTGCGTCTCTCTCAGCATCCGGAGAACAGGCTCAGTGAAATAAAAGGAATCACAGCTTTCACCTCACTCTTTCAGTCGGCAGCCATCCTGCGTTCCGACGGACAACACCGTGAACAGTTGTTTGCAAACGTAACAGAGATGAGCGACAGGGTGCCCGTTTACCGGCTCGACTGCCGACCTGATCGTGCGGCGGTGATGCTGTCAGCCAGATTGATGAAATGATGAAACGAATAAGCATATCAAACCCGCTCTTTGTTGATATCGTCAGGGAAGAGGTTGCTACCGGAGGTGAGATTCGTATCGGGGCGAAGGGACACAGTATGCGTCCCTTTATATGTGACGGGATGGATGAGCTGATATTGCACTCCTGCAATGAACATTCTTTCTGTAAGGGTTCCATTCTGTTTGCTGAGCTGGGTGAGCATCTACAGGTTGCTCACAGGGTCTGTCGCGTGGAAGGTGAAGAGATCACGTTGAGGGGTGACGCCAACCTGCGTCTTACAGAGCTATGCGGTCGCGCTGATGTGATAGCCGAGGTGGTGGCGGTGGTGCACAAGGGTAAGAGGGTGGAGAAGGGTTCTCCCAGTTGGAATCGCTTTCGGTATCTCTGGCCGCAAACGCCCTTTGCAAGAAGAGTTGCACTGAAATTATACACCCTCTTAAGTGAGATCAGTAGATCAAGGCACTAAATCATATTTTGAATTCCCAATGTTGATTTCTTATTTCAACCAATAATATATATATGCGATGATCCGATTTCTGCTATATCTGTCAAAGGGTTTACGGATGCGGCTTTTCGCATTGATAGCGATTGGTTTCGGTGAGGTGCTGCTCACCCTCCTCTTTGTCTGGTCTTCCAAGTCGTTGATAGATGTGGCCACGGGTGACAGGGAGGGATTACTGCTCAACTGGTCGCTTTTTCTGGGTGGGCAGATCCTCCTGCAGATTGCTTTGCGGGCTGTTGAAGTGCGCCTCAGGCAGCTGGCAGAGGTGAAGTTGGGCAATCGAATACGGCATACCCTATTCTCCCATCTGCTTTACGTGGAATGGCATGCCCTATCAGGCATACAGCGGGGTGATATGCTGACACGACTGATCCGCGACAGTGACGACCTGGTGCGACTGCTCACCTCGGTGATCCCACTCTCATTAAGTGCCCTGCTGCAACTTGTGGGGGCCTTCCTCTTCTTGGCGCTGCTCGACCCGCAGCTGGCGCTCCTGTTGACCCTGCTGATGCCCCTGTTTTTTTTGCTGAGCCGTGCCTACTATTCTCCCATGAAACGCTATAGTCGAGAGGTTAAGGAGAGCGAGAGCAGCATCACCTCGTTGATCGAGGAGAGCCTCAGCAATAAGGTGGTGATCCGTACCTTTGAACGGCAAGAGAATGAATTGGAACGTCTGGGAGAATTGCAAGAGGGACTGCACGGTAAGGTAGACCGCAAGAGCCGCCTTTCGTTCCTGGCCCGCCTGGTTACCGGCCTCGCCTTTCATGGTGGATACCTGGCCGCCTTTATTCGGGGTGCTTACGGAGTGGCAAGGGATACCATCACCTTTGGTACGTTGACTGCCTTCCTGCAGCTGGTGGGCAGGATCCAGCGACCGCTCTTCGAGTTGATGCGACTCCTGCCGGTGGTCATCACTGCAAAGGCTGCCTCCGAACGGCTCTCCGCTATCATCGGAATGAAAAGGGAGAAAAATGATGAAAAGATGCTTTTTGATGATAAGGTGACACTGGAGATTCGCGATCTCTCCTATACTTATCCCGGTGACCGTGAGCCGGTGATCCGCCAACTGAACCTCACCCTGGCACCCGGTAGCATGGTTGCACTGATGGGTGAGACGGGTGTGGGCAAAACCACACTGGTGCGACTGATACTATCGCTGATCCTGCCGGACGGTGGATTCATTCTCCTAAGCGATGGCACAACTGAGTTGTCTGTCTCTGCTGCCACCCGTGCCAACTTTGTTTATGTTCCGCAGGAGAATTTGCTTTTTAGCGGCACCATCCGAGAGAATCTGCTGGTGGGGGACCCCAAGGCTGATGATGCCGATCTGCGGCGGGTGTTGGAGATCGCCTGCGCCTCCTTCGTCTTCCGCTTACCGGAAGAGATGGATACAGTGATCGGCGAGAATGGTTTCGGTCTATCCGAAGGGGAGGCGCAGCGCATCACCATTGCCCGTTCATTGCTCAGACCCGGAAGGATTCTTCTGTTTGACGAAGCCACCTCCGCCCTCGACCCGGATACCGAGAAACAGTTCCTACAAAAACTGAAAAGAGAGCTGAACGGACGCTCAGCTCTCTTTGTCACCCACCACCCGGGGGTGGCGGGTGAATGTGATTGGGTTACATATCTGTAATCAGTTGATACTTCGGCACCAATGCCTTCATAATGGACCAGCCCAACAGGTAGGCGATGGCACAGAAGATGAAGATGATGAAGTAACCTGATTCGATCCCCTCATAACCCAGGAACTTCATGTTGGTGTTTGCTGCATGGTCGAACAGCACACCGGAGCTCTTGTTGATGAAGAAGGAACCTACACCGCCGGCCATACCACCGATACCGGTGATGGTGCCCACCGCATGTTTCGGAAACATGTCAC
>CAZBFS010000164.1:0-4221 GCA_964491215.1 uncultured Proteiniphilum sp. | reverse complement strand
TTACTTAAACCTGGTGTACAATATTTTTGAAACAAATGATATCTAAATATTTCCCTTTGGCATCGGTGCTCGTCGTGATCTTGTTGTTCCTCTCCTCTTGCCTGAATACATCGACTGACAATGTGGAATATTCACCCGACGCACAGATATATGCCTTCTCACTCTCATCCAGATCGGATACCGCAGCCCTGATGACTGCCACCCAATTTACCATTGACCAGATCAACGGAAGGATCTTCAACAAAGAGCCGCTGCCCTATCTTTTCCATGTAGACAGCGTATTGTTGTCGTTGAGGGGATCGAGCACCTACATCCCTTTATCACAGGTGATGCTGACGCTTGATGAGGACAGCACCTTCCTCTGGCAGTCGTCTGACTCGGTGGCAATCAACCGGCTCAGCATGATCACCACCACCGCACCCGACGGTGTCACGAAAAAGGAATATCGTTTTGAACTGAACATCTACCAGGAGGATCCCTACATCCTCACCTGGCAAAACCTGGACAATGATTATCTCCCGGCACTCTCCTTGTCACAGAAAACCATACCGCTGAACGGCCGTCTCATCACCTACTATCTGACAGCAGAGAGGATTGAAGCAGTGATGACGGATGCCGGGGACAACCTTGTATGGAGTCCACTCAATCTTGTGGGATTGCCTGCCACAACCGATCTCTCGGCTGTTACCGTAACAGATGAAGGGGTCTTCGCACTGGACAGCGTGTCTAACACTGTTTACTTTTCGTCGGATGGGATTGTATGGGACGCTGTCTCATCTGATCTGAATGTGCAAGCAATCTACGGCACTCTTCCCACAACAGGGGAGGGCAAGCTGTTGCTGGCGGTTAAACAGGATGAGAGGCTTCGTTTTGCGGTGACAACAGATTTCACGGAGGTGGTGATGATGAACAATTTGCCCGAGCAGTTTCCGCTCAGTGCTTTTTCGGCTGTGCAGGTGGATGATCCCGCATCCTATTCCATCAAACACCTACTGCTCGCGGGAGGTAAAGCAACAGACAACACATTCTCCAACAGGATATGGATTTTGCAGCAAAAAGAGGAGCTTATCAGTTGGATTTTCTCCAGGGTACCCGAATCACTCACGCTGCAGGGAAGCAGTCTCTTTTATTATGACAGCAAGCCCTATCTAATGGCAGCCAGTGCGGAAAAGAACATCCTCTACCTCTCCGAGAATTATGGACTGGATTGGGAGCAGAGTGGCGAAAACCAGGCCTTTCCCGCGGAATTCCCATTGAGAACAAATGCATCGGTATCTACCGATTCGGAAAACTATATATGGATATTCGGCGGAATATCTTCCCAGCAGACACAAATTGCGGATGTATGGAGGGGTCGTTTCAATAAATTTTCCGGAATGTAAGATGCGCTCCTCTTTGATCACCCTGCTCAGCTGGCTCATCCTGTCAACAGCACTCCGGGCACAGGAGTACCATTATGAGATAGGAGGTGCTGCCGGCACTTCGTTTTACATGGGTGACGCCAACAGGAGCAGCCTCTTCCAACATCCGGGCATTGCAGGCGGCTTGCTGATGCGCTATAACATCAGCCTTCATTGGGCTGTGAAGGCAAATATCCTGGCAGGCACTGTCTCCGGCAACAGTGCCGGCAGCGGTAATAGCTTCCCTTACGGGGCCAGCCATGCTTTCAGGAGGAGCTTTGCAGAGACGGGAGCACAGGTGGAATTCAACTTTCTGCCATACAGTGATCGGTATGGATATCTCCAAACCAGTCGCTATACTCCTTATCTGCTGGCGGGCGGAGGTATCACAGCAGCCACGGGGGAGCGATTGTTCCTTAATGTGAGCATCCCTTTAGGAGCTGGGTTTAAATATAAATTAAAAAACAGGATGAATATCGGAATAGAGTTTTCGATGAGGAAGCTGTTCGGCGATGACTTTGATGTTACGCAGGATGGAACGGAGCCGGATCTTGAACATCCATACGGCATTCGTAGTTCTCTTCTGAAGAATCAGGACTGGTATTCCCTCACGATGATTTTCCTGACATGGGATTTCGGCTTACGTCGCGATCCCTGTTGTGGCAACTAATAAAACAACCAACAAGAGATGTCGTTGATTGAAAAACTGGACCATAACCGCCTTCCTGCTCATATCGCCATTATCATGGACGGAAATGGACGGTGGGCAAAAGCCAGGGGTCTGGACAGAAGCGAAGGACACAAGGAGGGTGTTGAGGCGATTAGGAGAGTAGTGAAAGCTGCCTCCGCAACATCGGTTAAATACCTGACGATATATGCTTTTTCTACCGAGAACTGGCGTCGTCCGGCGGACGAGGTGAGTGGATTGATGGATTTGATGGTCTACGCCCTTACACGGGAGACGGCAGAGCTGAAAAAGAATGGTGTGAGGATTGTAGCAATCGGGAATGTGGAACGTCTGCCAGTCAATGTCCGGGAGATACTGCAGGAGTGCATACAAGAGACTGCAGGAGGAAGGAGACTCACCGTGGTAATTGCTCTCAGCTATTCATCGAAGTGGGAGCTGACGGAAGCTGTAAGAAAGATCAGCGACGACATAGAGGCAGGTATCCTGCAAAAGGAGGATATAAGCGAAGATACCATCTGCAACTACCTCACCACACATGATCTGCCCGATCCTGATCTGTTGATCCGCACCGGTGGTGAACAACGCATCTCTAATTTCCTTTTATGGCAGTCCGCCTACGCGGAGTTCTATTTCACCGAGACCTACTGGCCTGACTTCAACGATGAGGAGCTCTATAAAGCGATCGTCGATTACCAGAAAAGGGAGAGAAGGTTTGGCAAGATCAGTGAACAAATTGAACCGGAACAATAATGAATCGTCACTGCTCCACCGGGGAGTCAGCGAAAAGAATAAAATCACAACAATGTTAAAGAGAACATTCCCTTTACTTATACTCGTCATTGCTCTTTCACAGGCAACATTGCCGGCGCAACAGAATGACACCATCACCACCCTGCCGCCGGAGTTGGTTGTCAATTATACGGCTCCACCTCGCACCTACACCATTGCCGACATCGACGTTACGGGTGTGGAAGGAACCATGTACGAGGATCAAAAATTCGTGCTGGTAGGCTTCTCCGGTCTGGCCAAGGGACAGGAGATAAAGATCCCCGGCGAGGAGATCAGCGGTGCACTGAAGCGTTTTTGGCGGCAAGGGCTCTTCTCCGACGTGAAGATCCTGCAGAACAAGGTTGAGGGTGACAGCGTATGGCTTGAGATACGTCTCACCGACCGCCCCAGGGTAGCCAACATTCGCTATTTCGGTATGAAAAAGAGCGAGCAGGATGATATTGAGAAGAAGATCGGCTTCGTGAAAGGGAACCAGATCACCCCTCCCCAGATTGCACGGGCGGAGACCATCATCAAAACTTTTTACGACGAAAAGGGGTTTGGTGATGCCGAAGTGCGCATCTTTCAACGCCCTGACACTACGCAGCTGAACCAGGTGGTGCTGGAGATCAACGTTGACAAGAAAGAAAAACTAAAGGTCAACAGCATCCTCATTGAGGGCAACGAGGCCCTGAGTGATAACCAGCTGAAAAGGGCGATGAAGAAGACCAATGAGAAAGGAAGGCTGCGTAACCTGTTCCGGGCGAAGAAATTTGTTGAGGAGCTTTACGAGGAAGATAAAAAGAACCTGATCAGCAAGTATCACGAGAAAGGTTACCGCGATGTGGAAATCGTCCGTGACACGGTATACAAGCATGACGAGAAAACAGTCAACATCGAAATAGATCTCCAGGAGGGGCCCCTATACCACATCCGCTCCATCAACTGGGTTGGCAACACGCAGTATCCTTCGGGACAGCTGGGACAATTGCTCAATATGGCACCCGGTGATGTGTACAACCAGAAGAAGTTGCAGGAACGACTGATCATCGATGAAGATGCAGCGGTAAACCTATACCAGAACAACGGTTACCTCTTCTCCAACATTGACCCGGTGGAGATCAACATCGAGGAGGACTCAGTAGACCTGGAGTTACGGGTGGTGGAAGGCCCCAAGGCAACCATCAAGCGGGTGATCATCCAGGGCAACGACCGCCTCTACGAAGATGTGATCCGCCGCGAGCTGCGCACCAAGCCGGGAGCAGTTTTCAGCAAGGAGGACCTGCTGCGCTCGGTACGTGAGATCGCCCAAACGGGACACTTCGACCCGGAGGCTCTCTCAGCCGATATCTCAGGCGGCATCAA
>CAZBFS010000163.1:0-4221 GCA_964491215.1 uncultured Proteiniphilum sp. | reverse complement strand
AATAACCGGTATACCACCGATAGATGGTTGGTACCCAATAGTGAGTCAAATAACTGGGCTTTCAACCGCATCTATCATGTGAATTTCTACCTCACCCAGACGCTGCAGAAGTTCGGGGAAAACATGGATGGATCAGAATCGGTGATCACCGGCAATAACACCCATGTGAAGCATTATATCGGCGAGATGTACTTCCTCCGTGCACTGGAGTACTTCAAGAAGATGCAGATGTTCGGTGACTTCCCGATAATCACCGAACCACTTCCCGATGACATAGAGGTACTGTCAGAGGCTAGCAAACGCTCACCACGCAACGAGGTGGCACGCTTCATCATAGAGGATCTTGAGAAGGCATATCTCTACATGGGCGATATTGATTTGGCTACAACACGTATCAACAAGGATGTAGCCATGTTGCTCAAATCAAGGGTTGCACTCTTTGAGGGAACATGGTTGAAAAACTTCAAGGGTACGGCATTTGTGCCGGGTGGTGAGAACTGGCCTGGTGCTGCACAACATCCCAACTATAGCTATCCCGCAGGAAGCATCGACGGAGAAATCACCTGGTTCCTCACAGAAGCTGCTGATGCGGCAAAGATTGTGGGCGAGAAATACAAGGGTAGTCTCACCCCCAACACGGGCATGCTACAACAATCTACCGATGCTTCGGAGAATCCCTTCTACAACATGTATGCTGATGAGGATCTCTCAGCCTATCCCGAAGTGATGCTGTGGCGTCAATATGCCCGCGGTCTGGTTACCCATAACGTCAATTCGGCTGCCGGCAGGGGTAACTACCGTATCGGACTCACCAGGGGTTATGTACAGAACTTCCTGATGGCTGACGGCACACCGGTATATGCCAATGGTTCTTATGCGGAAGGTAACGGTTATTACATGGGTGACCAGACGATTGCTGATGTACGTACCAACCGGGATACCCGACTCTCGCTCTTCCTCAAAGAACCGGGACAGAAGAATATTCTCTTTGAACCGGACAACCAGGAAGGAACAGAAGCTGTGATGACAGAACCTTTCCCCGCCATCACACTGGGCGACACCGAACGCGGCTACGCAACCGGTTACGCCCTGCGTAAAGGTGGTTCACTGAACAGGAAGCATTATGCCAACGGAGGAGGGTTCACGGCAGCCATCGCCTTCCGTTCGGTGGAAGCATTGCTGAACTATATTGAAGCCAGCTATCTCCTGAGTGGGAATGTAGATGCAACAGCTGCTGAGTACTGGAGATTGATCCGTGAAAGAGCAGGTGTCGATCCTGACTTCAACAAGACCATTTCACTCACCGACATGAGCAGGGAAGCAGAAAATGACTGGGGTGCCTACAGCGCTGGAACGGTACTTTCTGACCCGGTTCTGTATAACATCCGTCGTGAACGTCGCAGTGAGCTGCTGGCAGAAGGATTCCGCTATATGGACCTACGCCGCTGGCGATCAATGGATCAGCTGATTGATTCTCCGACCCACATGGAGGGATTCCATCTCTGGAACAGTCCGATGCAGGCGTGGTATAACGAAGGTGATCTCACCTATAACGAAGGCACCAATTCTACGGTCTCCTCTCCGGAAAAGAGCGAGTACCTCCGTCCCTTTGAACGTTATTCCGGTCAGGCAGGATACGACGGCTGTACATGGAGAATGGCACATTATCTTGAACCGATCATGATCAAGCAGTTCCTGCTCACCTCTCCCGACGGAAGTGATCCGGCTCAGTCTACCATCTACCAAAACCCCTATTGGCCATTGGAAGCAGGGGTGCCGGCTAGTAACTAACAACTGAACAATCAGATCTGAAATCGGGTAGAAAAGGTTATCGACAAACTCTTTCTATCCGATTTCATTCTTAATTTGTGATTAATCGAATCATGATCATTAGCGTATCACTATTATTCGTAATTTACAAGATGAATATCAGATATGCATATATTAACAGTGGTTCCGTTTTTCGTAACATGAACACCTCACATTTCACTGCACAATGAAAAAATACAATTTGATTGTTCTACTGTCTGGATTATTCATCCTGACTGCTGTGAATGGTTGCAAATCATCCGTAACAGCACAAGACAAAAAGAATCAGCCGGTCGAAACTAAAACCGGAGCACTCGCAGTGCTGAACAGGGTAAACCAATACTGGCAGACCAATCACCCGAAGCATGGCAATGCGTTCTGGCACAGGGCTGCCTATCATACCGGCAACATGGCAGCTTACGAAGTAACCGGGAACAAGGAGTATCTTGCATTTTCAAATGCCTGGGCCGAACAGAATGAGTGGAAGGGTGCCAAATCGAATGACAGGGATAACTGGAAATATAGCTATGGCGAGAGTGATGATTACGTGCTCTTCGGCGACTGGCAGATCTGTTTTCAGGTATATGCCGACCTCTACCAGCTTGAACCGGAAAAGCATAAGATTACACGTGCACTGGAGGTGATGGAGTATCAGATGAGCACACCGCAGAACGACTACTGGTGGTGGGCCGACGGCCTCTACATGGTGATGCCGGTGATGACGAAACTATACCATCTCACCGGGAACAATCTCTACCTGGAAAAGCTTCATGACTATTTCACTTACGCACGGGAGCTGATGTATGATGAGGAGGCAGCTCTCTTTTATCGTGATGCCAAATACATCTATCCTGCACACAAGACAAAAAACGAAAAGAAAGACTTCTGGGCCCGTGGCAACGGATGGGTCTTTGCCGGCCTTGCCAAGGTACTGAAGGAGCTGCCGGTCAGTGACCCGCACCGCGATGAGTATCTCCACATCTACAGAGCCATGGCTGCCTCACTGATGGAGTCGCAACAGGCAGAAGGCTATTGGTCGAGAAGCCTGCTCGATCTCTCACATGCACCCGGATATGAGACAAGCGGCACTGCCTTCTTCCTCTTTGGTTACCTCTGGGGCATCAACAACGGCCTGCTATCAGAAAAAACCTATTTACCTGTGGTGGATAAGGGATGGGAATACCTGACCGATATCGCTTTACAGGAGGATGGACTGGTTGGCTACGTTCAGCCAATAGGAGAGAGAGCAGACCAGCACCGGAATGTGGGTCCCGAGACCACCTCCGATTTCGGTGTGGGTGCTTTCCTGCTGGCCGCTTCAGAGATGGTTAAATATGCCACCTCAAAAAGCGCCTTCACTCCGGGGGCAATCTGGCTCGACGACCAGGGCAATCACATCAACGCACATGGAGGAGGCATCCTCTATCATGAGGGCAGATACTACTGGTTTGGTGAGCACAAAGGTGAAAAGTCGAACGCTGCGCACGTGGGTGTAACCTGCTACTCATCCGACGATTTATACAACTGGAAATATGAAGGGGTGGCATTAACCGTGAGTGATGATCCGGAGAGCCCCATCGTCAGAGGGAGCACCATCGAGCGTCCCAAGGTGATCTACAATGCCAAAACAGGGAAGTTTGTGATGTACTTTCACCTGGAACTCAGAGGCAGAGGATATGAAGCGGCTCACGTGGCAGTAGCGGTCAGTGACCGCGTTGCAGGCCCTTATGAACTGGTTAAAAACGGGAGGGTAAACGCGGGTGTCTGGCCCATGAACATGACGGATGAACAACGTAATTCCGGTGTGCAGCCTTCCGAGTTTGAACAATGGTGGACCCCCGAATGGATGAAGGCCCTGAAAGATGGGTTACTTGTTCGTCGCGATTTTGAGGGGGGACAGATGTCGCGTGACATGACACTCTTTGTTGACGATGATGACAAGGCATACCATATCTACGCATCTGAAGAAAACCTCACAATCCACATCGCGGAACTAACAGCGGATTATCTTGATTACACGGGAAATTACATTCGTGTGCAGCCGGGTGGACATAACGAAGCACCGGCTATCTTCAAAAAAGATGGACGCTATTTCATGATTACATCGGGCTGCACGGGATGGGCCCCTAATGCTGCACGTCTGCTGACTGCCGATCAGATCATGGGACCATGGACATTACATCCGAACCCCGCACGTGGCGATGATGCCGAACTCACCTTCCACTCGCAAAGCACATTTATCATTCCCCTGCAGGGAAAGAAAGATGCTTTTATTTTTATGGCGGACAGATGGAGACCCGCCAATCCTATTGACGGCAGATATATCTGGCTACCCGTTCTTTTCGAAGATGGCCTGCCTCTGTTGAAGTGGTTTGATGAGTGGGACTTAACCATTTTTGATGAGCTCACCCC
>CAZBFS010000162.1:0-4252 GCA_964491215.1 uncultured Proteiniphilum sp. | reverse complement strand
AAGCATGCACGGTGGTGTGAGAGGGCGGGGGAGTAATCCCCCTACCTACTCGATTTATTGACCGTTATGTAGGCTATAGTTCTGCTTCAATCACCACAGGGAAGTGATCGGAAGGGAAACGTCCATACTGCTGTTCATTCAGCACCCCATATTTCTTCACTGTGATGTTGGCGGTCACCCATATATAATCGATGCGCTCTTTCATCGGAGCATCCAGCCTGAATGCATTGAAGGTGCCTTCTGTTCCATAGGGGGGTGTTTGTGTCACACCATACGAGTCTTGCAGGAGTCCGGCTTCACGGATGATCCCTATCGGTTCTGAGTCGGGTGTCGCGTTGAAGTCGCCTGTAACAAGAATGGTGTTGCTGCCGGCGATCTCCTGCACTTTCTCCATCAGGAGCAGTGAGGAGTTTCTGCGTGCCTCTGTGCCCTGGTGGTCGTAATGGACGTTGAAGATGAAAAATGTTTTTCCTGTTCGTTGATCGCTGAATTGTGCCCAGGAGCAGATGCGGTTGCAGCAGGTGGCATCCCACCCCTTGCCCGGCAGGTCGGGGGTTTCTGAGAACCAGAAGTCACCATGATTGAGCAGTGTAAGACGGCTGATCCGGTAGAGGATGGCAGAATGCTCACCGGCGTCCTTGCCGTCGTCGCGACCGCCACCCACGTAGGCGAAGTCTCCCAGCTCCAGCACTCCCTCCAGCTGATGTTTAAAGCCCTCCTGCGTGCCAATCAGATCCAGCTCGTGGTATTGTATCAGTTGTTTCACCATCTCCTTCCTGTGTGGCCATGCATTCTCCCCGTCACCGGGATTGTCCATCCGCAGGTTGAAGCTGCTTACGTTCAGGGTAACGTCTCCTTTCTCTTGTGCCTGTAGTATTGTGAATGTGAGTAGGAACAGGCAGATCCCAAACGAACGTTTTTTCATATCTTTCTCTTATTTGTTTAATGTGATCGATTACTGTTTTGGCACAAGAATAGAACACCATCGTTCCGTTGTTGGTTCTGCCCGGTCTCCCGAATGCCGTTTGTGTTCCATCTGGCTTCAAAGGTGGTGGATCTCAAATGTAGGGCGTTAATTTAAAATAAACAAATGATTGTGATATATAATTCCTGACTGATGGTGATTGTGATGAGGGGGAACATGCCAATTTTTCAATTGTCATTTCTTATTTTATTGCTACCTTTGCATCTTAATTTTTGTATGGTATAAATTCATTGACAATGAGTAACAGATTTCCGGAATACAACCAGTTGAATCTTTCAGATATAAACAAGGAAATGTTGAAAGTGTGGGATGAAAGGCAGGTTTTCAGGCAAAGTCTGGAAATCCGCAAGGGACATCCGCAATTCGTCTTTTATGAGGGACCGCCGTCGGCAAATGGCATGCCCGGGATCCATCATGTCATCGCCCGTTCCATCAAGGATATATTCTGTCGCTACAAGACTATGAAGGGGTATCTGGTTGACCGGAAAGCGGGTTGGGATACCCACGGTTTACCGGTTGAGCTGGGTGTGGAGAAATCGCTAGGTATTACCAAGGAGGATATAGGGAAAAAGATCACTGTAGAGGAGTATAATGCCGCCTGTCGCACTGAGGTGATGCGATATACCCGTGAATGGGAGGAGCTGACCCGCAAGATGGGTTACTGGGTGGATATGAGCGATCCCTATATCACTTACGACAACCGTTACATCGAAACGCTCTGGTATCTGCTCAAGGAGTTATACAACAAGGGACTTATCTACAAAGGATACACCATACAACCCTATTCACCCGCCGCGGGTACCGGCCTGAGCACCCACGAGCTGAACCAGCCCGGGTGTTACCGTGATGTGAAGGATACCACCTGCACAGCCCAGTTTCTGGTGAAGGACCCTCTGGAAGAGTGGCAGCAGTTTGGTGATCCCTTCTTCCTGGCCTGGACCACCACCCCCTGGACCCTTCCGTCGAACATGTTGCTGGCAGTGGGGAAGAACATCGAATACGTGGCGGTACAGACCTACAACACATACAGCGGAAAGCCAATGACAGCGGTGCTGGCGAAGAACCTGATGTCTGTTTACTTCCCGGAGAAGAACGCATCACTACCGTTCAGCGACTATAAGGCGGGGGACAAGAACATACCTTACAGGGTACTGGACAAGGTGTGGATAGGATCTGAGCTGGCCGGTATCCGCTACGAACAGCTTATTCCCTGGGTCAAGGTGACCGACAAAGCCTTCCGCGTGGTGACTGGTGACTTTGTCACAACAGAGGATGGAACCGGCATCGTACATATCGCTCCCACCTTTGGAGCGGACGATGCACGAGTGGGTAAAGAGCATGACGTGCCCGGGCTGACGCTAACAGACAAAGAGGGCAACTTGCGCCCTATGGTGGATCTCACCGGCAAGTTTTACCCCATCGAAGAGTTGGATCCGCTATTTGTGAAAGAACAGTTAAACAGCGATCTCTATGCCGAGTATGCCGGCAGGTATGTGAAGAATGCCTACGACGACTCGCTGACAGAGGAGGATGCCACCCTCGACGTGGATCTCTCGGTCATGCTCAAGCAGCAGAACAGGGCCTTCCGTATCGAAAAGCAGGTGCACAACTACCCTCATTGCTGGCGCACCGACAAGCCGGTACTCTATTATCCGCTCGACAGCTGGTTCATTCGTTCTACTGCCTGTCGTGAGGAGATGATTACTCTAAACAACAGCATCAATTGGAAGCCGCAGTCCACCGGCAGCGGTCGCTTTGGCAAGTGGCTGGAGAACCTGCAGGACTGGAATCTGAGCCGTAGCCGTTACTGGGGCACCCCGCTGCCCATCTGGCGTACCGACGACGGGAAAGAGGAGAAGTGTATCGGTTCGGTGAAGGAACTCTATGAGGAGATGCAGAAAGCAGTTGATGCTGGTGTAATGGTTGAACTACCCTGGAAGGATCTCGACCTGAAAGATTACCGGGAGCTGGAGTATGAGCAGATCGACCTGCACCGCCCCTACGTGGATCAGATTGTTCTGGTCTCCGACAGCGGTCGGCCAATGCGTCGCGAGACTGACCTGATTGATGTCTGGTTCGATAGCGGTGCCATGCCCTTTGCCCAGTTCTTCTATCCGCATATCTCCGGTGATGAGTTTGCTAAGGTATTCCCTGCCGATTTCATCGCCGAGGGGGTGGACCAGACCCGTGGCTGGTTCTACACGCTGCATGCCATCGCCGCCATGGTGAAGGGGAGTGTTGCTTTCAAGAATGTGATATCAAATGGTCTGGTGCTCGATAAGAATGGCAACAAGATGTCCAAGCGATTGGGTAACGCTGTTGATCCCTTCGAGACCATCGAGAAGCATGGCTCTGACCCACTGCGCTGGTACATGATCACCAACGCCGCTCCCTGGGACAACCTGAAATTCGATATCGAAGGGGTTGAGGAGGCCCGGAGAAAGTTCTTCGGCACCCTTTACAACAGCTACTCTTTCTTCGTTCTTTATGCCAACGTCGATGGCTTCCATGCTCAGTATCCCCAGATCGATGTGGCCAAGCGCCCGGAAATTGACCGGTGGATCATCTCGTTGCTGAACAGCCTGGTTGCCGAGGTGGATCAGGCATATGATGCTTATGAACCAACGCGTGCGGGGCGTGCCATCGCTGATTTTGTGAATGATAATCTCAGTAACTGGTATGTACGCCTCAACCGCAAACGTTTCTGGGGAGGTGAGATGACCGACGACAAGCTGTCGGCCTATCAGACCCTTTATCAGTGCCTGGTGACGGTGGCACAGCTGATGGCTCCCATAGCTCCCTTTTATGCTGACCGGCTCTACCTCGACCTGACCGGTGTTGCCGCTGATGACAAGGAGCTGTCGGTACACCTTACTGACTTCCCGCGTGTCGATGAGCTGCTGATCGACAAGGAGTTGGAGGAGCAGATGTATCTGGCCCAGACTGCCTCGTCGATTGTACTTGCGCTGCGCCGCAAGGTGAACATCAAGGTGCGGCAGCCGCTCTCAAGGATTATGATACCGGTGTTGGATGATCAGCAGGGACGGAACGTGGAGGCAGTGAAGATGTTGATCCTGAATGAGGTGAATGTGAAGGAGCTGGACTTTGTAGACTCAGCCAGTGGAATGCTGGTGAAACGGGTGAAACCCGATTTCAAGAAGCTGGGTCCACGCTACGGGAAGATCATGAAGCAGCTGGCCACCCGTATCCAGCAGATGAATCAGCCGGAGATCAACACCCTGGAGCAAAACGGAATGCTGAAGCTGA
>CAZBFS010000161.1:0-4252 GCA_964491215.1 uncultured Proteiniphilum sp. | reverse complement strand
GATTGGAGAATGCATATAAATCAGATATCGCCTCTTTCAATGCACCGGAAACAAGTGCGTAATTTTTACAGGCTGCAGAGAAGGAGGATTCCAGGTCTCCCTTTTGTAGCTTACACATCTTGAACACGAGTAGATCAATTTCATACTGTAACTTCTTTATTTTGGCTTCAACCTGTTTCTGACAATACTCGTTATCACCGCATTTCATTCCTTCTTCAAAGAGGACCTGCATTTGTTCCAGCATCTGCAGATGTTTTTCCTGATCCTGTGCGACCGTGGGCAGATGTTGTTCCATTCTTTTCGCGTTGTTTTCCAACAATTTTGATCCTTCCTGTGCTGCCCGGCCGTAGTTGCTGTTTTCACCAAATAACAGCATGGTGACGTCACTGAATTGCATGAGCTCTTTCGAAAAATCCCGTTGAAAGACCATCGCATTGTCCGGATCTTTCGACGCATGCAACTGCTGATTTCTTATCCGCTCCGAAGCGGAGAGCAGGCGGGACAACAATTGCTGTTCCCGGGCATCCAATTGCGTCAAATAAAGCTTGAGAGACTGCTCCTGGCCTGCCATCATACCCTTGTTCTCATATACGGGTAAATCGGGAATCTCAAGTCCTCCGGTGTCTCCTTTTTCATCCGCCAGCGGACGGGGTGTGCTGGGTTGCTGCTGTGAGGCGGAGGTTGCTTCCTGTGCCTTTGCCATGGCAGCAAAACCAACAGTCGAATATTTTTGTCTCAACGCCTTTCGTAAATACTGCACAGCCTTCGCATGATTGTCTTCGCATTGTGCAATCAGTCCAAGCCCCAGATAGGGGGAGCTCATCCCGGGGGCAGCCATCAACGCTTTTTCGAACATACGTGTGGCATTTGCATTATCGCCGGCTTCACGATAAGCCCAGCCAAGGTTACAAAGAACAAGGCCTATATTGGGTTTTAACTCATTGGCATACTGTAATACCTGAATGGCTTTAGCATATTCGCCCATATCTTTGAGTGCTACACCCAGATTGTTGGCAGTCAGCAGATCGTCCGGGCTTCTTGCTGCACTCCATGCTATGGCATATACAGAGGCAGAACCTGCTCCCGTCATCACAAAAGCCGCTCCCATATCGGCACCGTCTGTCGGCTTTGCCGTCTGTTCCAATATTCGATCCAGTTTCTGCAGATCGCCCGTCTTCGGGCCATAGGCCGTCATCAGCGACCGGGCAAGTTCTACGTACTTTTCACGTGTCAGGGCAGACAACGAGGAGACGTCAACTTTTTCCGGGCAGGGTTCGTTGCTTTTCGTATCGGCCGCTTGCGGATCTTTCTTATTCGTTTGCTTGTCCAATGCATCAAATTGCTTCTCCATTGATGCTCCCCACTGTTCCAGCCGGGTATTTTCCTGTTCGGAGAGTTCCTTTCCCGATTTTGCTTTTTCCAGAATCCGGCTTATGTCATCAGGGATTTGTATTTGGGCGCAGACAGCAAATGCGAATGTCAGCGCCACAAGTAAAAGTAATAATTGTTTCATGGATGAGAAAGCATTATTGCTCGTCGGTGAACCGGATATCCTCGGGTAGTTCAAACTTCTCCTGCGAAGGAGCCGCCTCTTCCACCGATGTCACTTGTAAAGAGGTCTGTATGCCCATTGCCTCTCCCTCCATGCTCATCATCACATTGCCCCACATTACATAATCCATAAAAGTTCCCTTGTCACCCTTCATGCGCATCTCCCGGCACTTGTATCCCAGGAACTCCACTTCGCCGAGATCCTCTATGTTCATTTTCCCCAAAAACTCATCTGTCATTGTTTCCACATCGATACCCATGGGGTTGATTGCCCTTGCTTGGGTATAATGCTCGCCTGTCTTCTCGTTCAGGTCTATCTTCCAGTGGTCTTCACCTTTTATGATCTCCAGGGTGTGTGAGGAATAGTCCTCTCCCATAACCTCCATCGGCACCGTTGTTTCAATCGCTTCCCATTCTCCCCACTTGTCGAAGTAGGTAACTATGTCCATCTTCATTCCCATGGCTTCAGAAGTGGAACGTATGATTCCCTGTTCAAGGGGATATCTTTTCTTCCCGGCCTCAGCCTGCAGTTCTTTCACCGATAATTCCTTCCCGGCGGATTCTTTTCCTTTCTTTTCTCCGGTACAGCTGCCCAATATGAGGGCCACCAATAAAAAGGATAGAAGTTTTTTCATGATTATTTCTTTTAAATGAGTGATTGCTGTCGAGTACTATACCGACAAATTTACTGTTTGACTATCCTGCTTTTCAGCGATCTGTATGTCATTTTTTCTTTGACCAGTGATGCCAGCTTCTCTGCCACCATCAAGGGAACCGCAGTGTCGTCACCGTCTGCTTCCAGGGAAAAAAACACATCCCCCACCTGTCCAGCATAGTAGCTGGAGTAACGCACCTGTTCCTTACCGTCCCACTCTGCCATATAGTTGTAGCTTCCGCCGCCCCCCCACTCCCGGGTTTTGATATCTGCCAGCTTCTGGTCGTAGTTTGGATGTATCCCGCTTTTTATCTTCTCGAGCTTCATATCCAATGCCATCTTCTCCATTTCCGTTCGTCCCCTCACTTCTTCGTTCTGACTGCCTGAATCATACAGAGAAAGGATGACGGTGAAATTGTAACCCTTGCCGTCGTTCCTTCCGGTCAAGGTGTCAAACTGGATTCCCGCAAAAAGAGGATACAAGATACAGCTTGCTTTGCCCAGCGTACGGCAGCCTTCAGGAAGAATCTGGAGCAACTCCGCCGGTACGTCGAACACCAAAACCTGTGAATCTCCGTTATACTGCTGAAGCAAATCACCGGCATCCTGAAAACCTTCCAGCATCTGCTGCAGTTCGGGAGTTTGGTTCAGTTGGTTCATCAAGATGTTCATGTCCGGCAGCAATAAGTTTGGATCATTCGGAGCAACAGCCTTGATTGTATCCCTCACATTTACTGCAAGTGCGTAGGAAAGAATCAACTGACACAGTAATAAAGTGGCAATTTTTTTCATGATGTTTTTTTTAGTTAGAGTTTAACAATTTAACTCCGTTGATTTGTTTCACGATTAGGCAAAATTCAAACAAGTTTGATTTTGCTCTCACTGCTTCACAAATTCAACCCTGCGATTCAACGCCTTGTTGGCCGGTGTATCGTTGGGTGCAACGGGAGTGGTTTCCCCGGCTCCCTCCGTTTCTATCCGCGACGCGTCTATTCCGAATGGGCCGATCAGCTCGTTCTTTACCGATTGGGCACGGCGTAGCGAAAGCTCCAGGTTCTTGGCGTCATCTCCATCGCTGTCGGTATGTCCGACAATTTTAACTTTTACCGATCCGTTTTCCTTCAGCACATCGGCTATACTCTTCAGTGTACCAAAAGATTCCGGTTTAATATCCGCCTTGTTCACATCAAAGGTGATGCCATAGGTGACCAGCTTTCCTTCGGTAATCAGTTTGCTGCGGGTATCGGGCGATGCTGTGGTGATTTTAAGGTTCGACACGTAGGGTGCACTGTATCGGTCCCATCCCGAGAATCGCATGCGGTTGAACTTCACGTTGGGATAGATGTTGGTGGGCATATCCAACACTTTAGCGTTCTGATGATAGATGCGTACCCTGCGTTTCTGAACCCAGATAATGAGATGATTTTCTTTTTCGCGAACGACCGGATTCTTTGTGGCCTGTCCCGTAAGCCAGTCTTCCGTATCCTTGTAACCCTTGGTTTCCCATACATCATGGCTGGCCACGATGTGCAATCCTGCTTCCCCCGGAAACAGATCGTCGTTCATCTCCTGCGGATGGTCACTTCTCTCCTGGTAGAGGGTGAACTGTATGCCGTAGTTGAAATTATCATCGGGGATGATGTCGTACTCCACGATGAAGTTATCCGGGAAATCAATCTGATGGGTGTAACAATAAGTTGCATCCTCCCCGTTCATATGGAACCATCTCCCGGACGCGATACTCACCGTCTTCACCTCACCGCTGCCATTGGTTGTCCAGTGTGCCGGGAAGTCGCCGATGGCATCCTGTGAGAAGTCGTCGTAAAAGAGGATCTGATCGCCCGGCACGAAATCGTACTGACTAGTACTGGTTAACTTTTGCGGGGTAACTTGTGGAGAAGATTGCAGAGTGCTCCCGGCAGCCTCTTCCAGGCGCTCCTCCTCTACAATTGTCTCATCGCCTTTCTCATCATCCGATTTCTCTGTTTCTTTTTTGCCATCTTTCGTTACCGACTCCTCGGCCTTGTCCATCGCCTTCTCGGTTAC
>CAZBFS010000160.1:0-4299 GCA_964491215.1 uncultured Proteiniphilum sp. | reverse complement strand
TGCTGCCAGGTATAAAAGGAACTGAACTCGTGGTGATGATCGCCCGCCTGCTGGTAGGGGGGCTCTTCGCCTTTTCGGGTTTCGTCAAGGCCGTAGACCCGCTGGGTACCGCCTACAAGATTGATGACTACCTGATTGAGATGGGGTTGTCGCAGTTGATGGTGCTCTCGCTGCCTCTCTCCCTGGTGATGGTGGTGGGGGAGTTCACGCTGGGGATGTTGTTGTTGCTCGGTCTGTGGCGCAAAGGTACGCTGAGGCTGTTGACTCTCTTCCTGCTCTTCTTCACCCCTTTTACGCTCTGGATTGCACTTGCCAATCCGGTGGAGGATTGCGGTTGTTTTGGTGACGCCTTCAAGATCAGTAACTGGGAGACCTTCTGGAAGAACCTGTTGTTGCTGGCGGCTATGTTTGTGCTCTTTTTCAATCAGGAGAAGATAATCCCACTCTACGGACGACGCATGGCACCCCTCGCAGCGGGTTTCGTCCTTTTGTATGGCTTGCTCTTCTCCCTGCATAATCTCAACCGGCTGCCGCTGTTTGATTTCCGTCCCTTTCATATAGGTGCCTCCATCCCGGATCAGATGGAAGTAGACCCTGAGCTGGCAGATCTCTATGAGACGGTTATCAGAAGGATGGAGCTGAGCAGGAGTTCACCGAGGAAGATTACCCCTGGAATGACTCCACTTGGATCTTCGTGGATATGCGCAGTCGTTTGGTACATGAAGGTGTGAAGCCTGCCATCGATGATTTTGTAGTGACGTTGATGCAACACGATGAGGAGAATGGCACGATGAGAGCGGGCAGAGATGTCACCCGGGAGCTCCTGCAGGAGCCCGGCTGGCAGTTCCTGATGATCGCTCATTCGCTCGGGGAGATGCCGTTGCGTCACCTGGAGCAGTTCAAAGCCCTGCATCAATTTGCAGAGGAGAGAGGTTATCCCTTCTACCTGGTTTCCGCCACACCGCCGGAGACAGTATCAAAATGGGAGGATCAGCAGCGTACCGGTTTCCGGTTTGCCATCGCTGACGAAAGGGTGTTGAAGACAATGATTCGTTCAAATCCCGGATTGATGCTTCTCAGGAAAGGAGTTATCATCAACAAGTGGGATGACAGCCGTTTGCCCGACCCGTTGCCTGACGGGCTCTCTTTGGAAGCATCGCGATTGGTGCAACAAGGCGACCTGCAACAACGCTACATCATGCGTCTGTCTCTGGTCTCTCTTCTTCTGCTGCTACCGTTGTTCTTGCTGAAAGTAGTGGAGAGAAAGAGAGCTGAGCGCATGCCTGATCAGGATTAGTGATGATTGATGATTGAAAATATACAATATAGAACAGTAACATTAAAATAGAGTAAGAATATGAGAAAAAACATTGTGGCAGGTAACTGGAAAATGAACAAGGACCTGCAGGAGGGATTGACACTAGCCAAGGATCTGAATGAAGCACTGAAGGGAAAAACGGTGAACTGCGACGTAGTGGTTGGTACACCTTTCATTCACCTGGCAAAAGTGGTGGAGTCAGTAGAGAGCAATCGCATTGGTGTGGCCGCACAGAACTGTGCCGACAAGGAGTCCGGTGCATATACCGGTGAGGTTTCGGCAGCAATGGTGGCTTCAACCGGTGCAAAGTATGTGATCCTGGGCCATAGCGAACGTCGTGCCTACTACCACGACACGCCTGAGATCCTGAAAGAGAAGGTCTTGCTGGCGCTCGCCAACGGGCTGACCCCCATCTTCTGCATTGGTGAGGTGCTGGAGGAGAGAGAGTCGGAAAGACATTTCGAGGTGGTGAAATCGCAGATCGAAGCATCGCTGTTTGACCTCTCCGCCGAGGAGTTCGATAAGATCGTACTGGCTTATGAGCCGGTGTGGGCCATCGGCACCGGCAAGACCGCTTCTGCCGCCCAGGCACAGGAGATGCATGCCTTTATCCGTAGCACCCTCACCGAAAAGTATGGTGCAGCGGTGGCAGACAACACCTCTATCCTTTACGGTGGAAGCTGTAATGCCTCCAACGCGAAGGAGCTCTTCTCCAACCCCGATGTGGATGGAGGCCTGATTGGCGGAGCGTCACTGGGCGTAGATAAGTTCATGCCGATCATTGAGGCTTTTTAAGCCATTAACAGAATTTTACCACAGATTCAACCTGAATCTGTGGTAATTCTTTACCTTTGCAAAAAAAAAGATGCACAGATTGGCCATTCTACTCTCTATCCTGTTGATGTCATTCCTGACAACTGCGCTCTACGGTCAGCGGACATCACCCAAGAATAAGATCCTCCAGGAGCTGAACAGTGAAAAGCCCGGCAAGGGACGCGTGCGGGTCTATGAAGACGAACGTATCAGTGGTGTACTGGGACGCTCCATGGCTTCCGCACGGCCTATATATACCTCAACCGACGGATCGATGCAATATTACAAGATGCGGGGCTATAAGGTGCAGGCTTTTTCAGGTAACAATCAGCGCACCTCACGCAACGAGGCTACACGAAAGCAACAGCTTATTCATAGCGCTTTCCCCCAGCATGAGACGGTGGTATTGTTTGAGTCACCCTTCTGGCGCTTACGGGTTGGCAACTTCGAGCGTCGTGAAGAGGCTGAGGAGGTGATGCAGGAGATCCGCAGGGCGTTCCCCTCTTTTGGAAGGGAGATGTATATCGTGGTGGATGAGGTGAAGATTCCGGTGTACCGTGAACCTTACGGCGAAGGAGAATAGGAAAAAAGCCTACTACAGAAGAAATCAGATGTCAACAGAAGAAATGGAGAAGAACCGATCCCTGATAGCGGATCATATGCAAGAGATCCTTTCGTTGCTTGGAGAGGATACCGACCGTGAGGGACTGGTCAAGACCCCCCTGCGCGTGGCCAAGGCGATGCAGTACCTGACGAAGGGATACTGGCAGGACCCTGAGGAGATACTCCGCTCCGCACTCTTCAAGGAGAACTATCGGCAGATGGTGATCGTGAAGGATATCGATCTCTTCTCGATGTGCGAGCACCATATGCTTCCTTTCTTCGGCAAGGCTCACGTAGCGTACATCCCTGATGGTTACATCACCGGATTGAGCAAGATCGCCCGCGTGGTGGATGTCTTTGCGCGACGTCTGCAGGTACAGGAGCGGCTCACCACCCAGATAAAGGAATGTATACAGAAGACGCTCAATCCGATGGGGGTGATGGTGGTGATAGAAGCGCAGCACATGTGCATGCAGATGCGGGGTGTGGAGAAACAACACTCCATCACAACCACTTCCGATTTCACCGGTGTCTTCGGTGAGCAAAAAACCAGGGAGGAGTTTATCAACCTGATCAAAAAATAACGCCTGTTGCCTTGAGCAACAAGCGTTTGACCTTATATGCCGCCCATGCCATTCCGCATGAGGGCGGCTTTTTTATTCTGTCATTTCTTCGAGGCCCGCTTGCGTTCGGTCTCGTCGAGCATGATCTTGCGGATACGCATATGGCGGGGAGTCACCTCCACATATTCATCCTCCTTGATGTACTCGAGTGCCTCCTCCAGGCTGAACACAATGGGGGGAGCCAGCTGTGCCTTGTCGTCGGTGCCTGAAGCACGCACGTTGGTCAGTTTCTTCGACTTGGTGACGTTCACCACCAGGTCGCCCTCCTTGCTATGCTCACCCACCACCTGACCCTGGTAGACATCGGTTTGCGGCTCGATGAAGAAACGACCACGGTCCTGCAGCTTGTCGAGGGCATAAGCATAGGCGTTGCCCGATTCACCGGCGATGATGGAGCCGTTTTGTCTCTTCTCGATGTTTCCCTTCCAGGGCTGGTACTCCAGGAAGCGGTGAGCCATGATCGCCTCACCGGCCGAGAGGGTGAGCACCGTGTTGTTGAGCCCGATGATGCCACGCGAGGGGATGGTGAACTCAATGTGCATACGGTCTCCCTTGCTCTCCATCGAGAGCATCTCTCCCTTGCGGCGGGTGATGATGTCGATCACCTTGCTTGCCGACTCCTCCGGGAGGTTGACCGTGAGCTGCTCCACCGGTTCACAATTCTCGCCTGCTATCTGCTTGATGATCACCTGCGGCTGTCCCACCTGCATCTCATATCCTTCGCGGCGCATGGTCTCGATCAATACCGAGAGGTGCAGCACCCCACGGCCGTAAACGATCCAGGAGTCGGCATTACCTGTCTCCTCAACGCGCAGTGCCAGGTTCTTGTCCAGCTCCCGCATCAGTCGGTCGTAGATGTGTCGTGAGGTGACGAACTTGCCATCCTTCCCGTAGAAAGGTGAGTTGTTGATGGTGAAGAGCATCGACATGGTGGGCTCGTCG
>CAZBFS010000159.1:0-4322 GCA_964491215.1 uncultured Proteiniphilum sp. | reverse complement strand
ACCGTGCTGCGGTGACCAACACTGACGGGAACGATACAGTGGATACCTCTCCTACATACAAGGTATTGGAAGAGGGAGCCTCCACGCTTTCAAAAGAGGAAGCAGGTAGGCTCGCACAACGTCAAATGAAGTTTATTCAGAACCTGCAGGCTGCCCTGATACGTATTGAAAACGGAACTTACGGTGTCTGCCGCGAGACCGGCAAGCTGATTCCGAAAGAACGCCTCCGGGCCGTACCGCATGCCACGCTGAGCATTGAGGCCAAGTCTGCGAAAAAGAGATAACCTCCACCTGACAATGAGTGTTGACAGGTGTAAATTGCTTAGGATGAGGGGGAGTGCTCCCCGACAGGAGATATTTCCCCAAACAGTTAGGTATGAACAATAGAAATCACAAAGGCTGGATTCCCGTTTCTGTTTTTTTTCTGGTACTTCTCGTCGATCAGCTTTCAAAGATATGGGTCAAGACCCATATGGCGTTATATGATGCGATTCACATCACAGACTGGTTTCAGATCTATTTTGTGGAAAACAACGGGATGGCTTTTGGGATTGAAGCAGGAGGGAAACTGTTCCTTTCACTCTTCCGCATCATTGCAGTGATTCTGATTATCATCTATATCACACGGCTGGTAAAGGAGAACTATAAGAATGGTTTCATCATATGTGTCACGCTGGTGCTGGCAGGTGCTGCGGGAAACATTGTAGATAGCATTTTTTACGGTGTTATCTTTGAATCCAGCTATCCCGGACATGTTGCCTCTTTTGTACCCTGGGGAGAAGGCTACTCCACGCTATTGCACGGTAAGGTGGTCGACATGCTTTACTTCCCGCTGATTAAAGGAAACTATCCCGACTGGTTCCCGTTTGTGGGTGGACAGGAGTTTCTTTTCTTCCGGTTCATCTTCAATCTGGCCGATTCAGCCATTACGGTAGGTGTAATATTGATACTGCTCTTTTACCGAAAGACTTTATCCTATTCACTGATGTCGAAGAGCGAACGGGACAAGCTGGAGGAAGAAGTAGAAGAAAAAAGTGTTACAGGTGAAATATAGCATTGCTTCATATCTCCTTTTTTTTCTCGTGGGGCTTCTGTTTGTCTCATCCTGTCAGAACCGTCCGAAAGAGGTGCTGAGCAGAAAGGAGATGGAGCGACTCCTCTATGATGTGTATTTAGCGGAGGCTACCATGGAGAATGATTATCAGCGGTTTAACACTCCTGAGAAAAAAGAAGCCTATATCAGCCGTCTGTTTGCTGCCCATGGTGTGACACACACTGAATGGGACAGCTCTTTATCCTGGTATTCGGATAGGATAGATCTCTATTTAAAAATGAACGACTCAGTGAAGGCACGCCTAGAAAGGGCCCGAAAAGAGGTCGACACTGAAATCGGACGACTGGCATCGCGCAAGGCGCACGACCCCTATACCCTCTCTCCCTCCTATGTGCCACGTTACTACTCCTTTACCTCTTCAGCAGCGGATAGGGGCTTCAGCTTTCGCCTGCAGGAGTCCGAACTCAAAGATCGAATCCCCGACAATCAGTTCAGTTTCACTTACAGCGTGATCGGCATACCCCTTAATTTTCCCAACCGGCTCACCTCGCGGCTCACATTGGAGTATGGAGATACTACCATCTACCTACCCCAAACGATTACCGAAAATAAAACCTATCGTGTCACCGCCATGAAGTATCTGCCTGCCGATACTCTTGCTAGGATTCAGGAAGATACGCTTAGACAAATTTACGGGTACTTGCATTTGCATGACTCACTGCAGAATAGCACACATATTCAACTCTACAATATCAGTCTTAACAGCTTAGCTGTTGACTCTGCCGGTATCTCTCACACAGAGGAGGAGGAATTCCATCCGCGTGAAAGAATGATTTTGCTTAATGATACACTGAGAGCCAGGTAAAAAGGGTACATATTGAGAAAAACTATTTGCCATAAAAAAACATTCTTGGATAAAGTGCTATATTTGCAGCAAGAATCAAGAAATCAATGATTAACATTTAAATTATCATAATAGTACATCAAATGGAAAAGAAGAGAGTTTACACCTTTGGTAACGGCGCAGCCGAAGGACGCGCAGATATGAAGAATCTGCTCGGAGGGAAAGGAGCAAACCTGGCCGAGATGAATTTGATTGGTGTGCCCGTTCCGCCCGGTTTCACCATTACTACGGAGGTTTGTACCGAGTACAACGAGCTGGGGCGCGACTATGTGATAGCCGCCTTGAAGGAAGAGGTGGAGCAGGCAGTGGCCCAGATCGAATCACTCACGGGTACCAGGTTCGGTGACAAGGAGAACCCCTGTCTGGTGTCGGTACGTTCAGGAGCACGTGTATCCATGCCGGGCATGATGGATACGGTGTTGAACCTCGGACTCAATGATGATGCTGTGATAGGTATTGCCAAGAAATCGGGTAACGAACGCTTTGCATGGGACTCCTATCGTCGTTTTGTGCAGATGTACGGTGACGTGGTGCTGGGACTGAAGCCGCAGAGCAAGGAGGATATTGATCCCTTCGAGGAGATCATGGATGAGATGAAGGAGTCGAAAGGCATTGAGCTGGATACCGATCTGACTACTGACGACCTGAAAGAACTGGTAAAACAGTTCAAGGTTGCAGTTAAGGAGAAGACCGGTCACGACTTCCCGGTGAGCCCCTGGGATCAGCTCTGGGGTGCCGTATGTGCTGTCTTCGACAGTTGGATGAACGATCGTGCCATCTTTTATCGCAAGATGAACAATTTCCCTCAGGAGTGGGGTACAGCTGTCAACGTGCAGGCGATGGTTTACGGGAACATGGGCAAGACCTCCGGTACCGGAGTGGCCTTCACCCGTGATGCTGGCACAGGAGAGGATATCTTCAACGGTGAGTATCTGATCGACGCGCAGGGTGAGGATGTGGTGGCCGGTGTACGCACACCCCAGCAGATCACCCTCGAGGGGTCACGCCGCTGGGCAAAGCTGCAGGGTGTCTCCGAAGAGGAGCGCGCAGCCAAGTTCCCATCACTCGAAGAGGCGATGCCCGACTGTGCCCAGGAACTGATTGAGGTGCAACAGAAGCTGGAAGATTATTTCAAGGATATGCAGGACCTGGAGTTCACCATCCAGGATGGCAAGCTATGGATTCTGCAGACCCGCAGCGGCAAGCGTACCGGTGCAGCCATGGTAAAAATCGCCATCGACATGTTGCACCAGGGCTACATCGATGAAAAGATCGCCCTGCGCCGTTGTGATCCGGAGAAGCTGGATGAGCTACTGCACCCTGTATTCGACAAGAAGGCACTGGCCATTGCGAAGCGTGTCACCCACGGGCTGCCCGCCTCCCCGGGAGCTGCTGCCGGACAGGTAGTGTTCCATGCCGATGAGGCGGAGGAGTGGAGCAAGGAGGGCAAGAAGGTGATCCTCTGTCGCATTGAAACCTCTCCGGAGGACCTGAGGGGTATGGCCACGGCACAGGGTATCCTCACCGCTCGCGGTGGGATGACCTCTCACGCCGCCGTGGTGGCCCGTGGCATGGGCAAGTGCTGCGTTTCAGCTGCCAATAACGTGATCATCGACTACAAGTCACGCATCATGACCATCAACGGTCAGGAGGTGAAGGAGGGAGATTGGATCTCGCTCGATGGTTCCACGGGGAATGTCTACACCGGTAGGATCACCACGCAGGATGCCGAGCTGGATGCCGATTTTGCTGAGCTGATGGTGTTGGCCGACAAGTATGCCCGCATGGATGTACGTACCAATGCCGACACACCGCATGATGCCACCGTGGCCCGCAACTTCGGTGCCAAGGGTATCGGGCTCTGTCGCACCGAGCACATGTTTTTCGAGGAGGATAAGATCGTGTCGATGCGCGAGATGATACTGGCTAAAGACGAGGAGGGACGCCGCAAGGCACTCAACAAGTTGCTGCCCCTTCAGAAGAAGGATTTTGAAGGTATCTTCAGAGCGATGCACGGCTACGCTGTCACCATTCGCCTGCTCGACCCGCCACTGCACGAGTTCGTGCCACACGATGAGAAGGGTCAGATGGAGATGGCGAAGGTGATGGGTATCTCCTACAAGGATATCCACGATCGCGTGGAGGGGCTGATGGAGTCTAACCCGATGTTGGGTCTGCGCGGTTGCCGACTGGGGAACCTCTATCCCGAGATCACCGAGATGCAGACACGAGCCATCATGGAGACTGCCATCGAGCTTAAGAAAGAGGGTGTCAAGGTCAAGCCTGAGATCATGGTGCCCCTCACCGGTATCGTGCATGAGTTCAAGGCTCAGAAGGATATCATCGAGAAGACCATTCAGCAGG
>CAZBFS010000158.1:0-4378 GCA_964491215.1 uncultured Proteiniphilum sp. | reverse complement strand
ATAGCGCTTGTAGCGCATGATCACCGGAAAGCCGACATGGTGGAATGGGTGATCTATAATTCCGATTTCCTGGCAGAACATCACTTGGTCTGTACCGGCACCACCGGCAGCCTGGTAAGGGATGCCCTCAACAGTGAGGGAGTGAATCCCGAGTTCACCATCATGAACTCAGGTCCCATGGGAGGAGATGCCGAGATTGCTGCCAAGGTGGTCCGCAAGGAGATCGATCTGGCAGTGTTCCTGATTGACGACCTCAACGCGCAACCGCACGAGGCGGACATCATGATGCTGCTCCGGCAGTGCAGGGTGCACAACGTGCCCATTGCTTGCAACCGTTACAGTGCCGACCTGATGATCACCAGTAACCTGTGGGATGATGATAGCTATTTGCCATCACCACCCCGCTACGAGAAATTCGACAGGGAGAAGATGGGTTTCTGACACCCACTCCCTTCACAATCGTTGAACCCCTCACCGGCAGCATGCTGCCAATGAGGGGTTCATTTGTATTGGGGTTGTCACCCCCGATCTTTGTAACGCTCTATTCGGGAATCAGCAGCTCCTCTACAATGTGAGGTGCACCCATCACCTTATCGATGACAAAGAGCACATAACGGATATCTACGCTTATCATGCGTTGCATCTCCGGCTCAAAGAGAATGTCACCACTCAGTGACTCCCAGTTGCCGTCGAAAGCCAGTCCGATCAGCTCTGCATTGCTGTTCAGCACCGGACTGCCTGAGTTTCCGCCGGTGATATCGTTGGTGGAGAGGAAGTTGACGCGCATCACACCGTCGTTGTCTACATAAGGACCAAAGTCATCTGTGCGGATCACATCCAGGATCTCCTCCTGCACGTTGAACTCGGGGTCACCCGGTGTCTGCTTCTCGAGGATCCCCTGAGAGGTGGTGTAATAATCGTACCAGACAGCATCACGTGGCCAGTACCCTTCCACTGAACCATAGCTCATGCGCTGCGTGAAATTGGCATCGGGATAGAATGTCCGGTCACCGTCCATCTCCATCAGGGCTGCCATGAACTCACGTTCACCGCGTAGCATCTGCTCGTAATAAGACATCATCTGTCCCGACAATTCATATCCCATATCGGTAGTGGAGAGCGCCAGCTCCATTGCCGGATCTTTTGTCAGTTCCTGTGTATCGGCGCTTTTCAGCAATTCAAGCAGTTTTCCCAGTGATGTGAACCTGGAATTAGCAAACAACCATTCGGCATACTGCTCATAGTCACCTCCGAAAAGGGAGTCAATCTTCTGGTAAATATCCGGATGAAATTCCGCAGGTACCCGCTCAGCATAGAGCTTCATCAGCACCGGCAGCACCTTTCTGTCAAGTGCCGGTTCATAATTTTTGTACGATTCTATCAGACGATCGTTGATGAAAGCCTGCTTATCCTCTTCCGTGCCATCGCTGTCGAAACGAAGGATGGTGCTGGCAAAGCGAATCAGTTCGATGCCGTTGTTGAAGGTCTCCAAAAAGTAGGTGGTGTTGCGGGCCAGTGCATCAGAAGAGCTGTATGCATCCCGGAGGGTAGTCAATGTACTGTCGTACCTCATCGCTTGCTCCGGATTGCTTTTGACCCATTCTGCCAGCCTCGTTTCCAGTGCTTCCTTCTCAGGCAACACACCCAGGCGGGTCAGCGCTTCGTTCATACCCATCGAATTCTTCCAGTAGTTGGAGCTGCCGGCATACTTGCTGGCATATTTGATGCGGATGGTGTCGTTCTGCGTCATGGCATCCCACCATATCTCCTGCTTGGCACCACGCACCTCTATGCGAGGTTTGTTTTCCGACTCCATGCGTTGACGGATACCCCAGGAGGAGAGGTAACGCTGGGTGCTTCCCGGGTATCCCACGGTCATGGCATAATCACCCTCCTTCACTCCTGCCAGCGATACCGGCACCACATATTTTGGTTGATATGGAACATTCTCTGCGCTGTAATTGGCCGGTTTGTTGTCTTTGCCGGCATAGACACGAAACACTGAAAAGTCACCCGTATGACGTGGCCACATCCAGTTGTCGGTATCCCCGCCAAACTTACCCACCGAGGAGGGAGGTGCCAACACCATGCGCACATCGCGGAAGATATCGTAGAGCACAACATAATATTTGTTGCGTGCGAAGAAGGGTACCACGCGGGCACGGGTAAAGGGATCACCCTCATACTCACGGATCAGTTCGTTTGAGATGGAGTCAATGGCCAGCTCACGCTGGATCTCACTCAATACAAGCGGCACATGGGGTGCGATGCGCTCTGTCACATCCTCCATCGACCGCAGAAAAGAGACATTCAGTCCGTCGGCATAGAGCTCATCACTCTTTCCGGCAGCCGCAAAACCATCCCTCAGGTAGTCATGCTCCACAGCACTTAGCTTTTGGATGGCACCATAGCCGCAGTGGTGGTTGGTGAAGATCAGCCCCTCATCCGATACCGCCACGCCGGTACATCCACCACCGAAGATCACCACGGCATCCTTCAGCGATGGGTTTTGTTCACTGTAAAGCTGATCTGTAGGAAAGGTGAATCCCAGCTCCTGCATGCGTGCAATTGTCTCCCTGTTGAGCTCCTTAAGGAGCCACATCCCTTCATCGGCACTCGCCGTTGACGTCACAATAAGAATTGCTAGCGACAAAAAAAGTTTCTTCATAGAATTGTTTAGCTGTAAGCTGTTAGCCATAAGTTGTAAGCTTTGATTATTGATAATTGATTATTTAGTTGTTGATGTTCATTCTTTATTTGTTGAAGTATCTGCCGATAAAAGGCCACTGTTTCAGCGGCAGCTCCTTCTTCACCATTACAACGAGGTAGACAGCCACCAGTAGACTGCTGACAGTCAGCCGCAGCGGGAGGCTATCCAGGTGCAAATAGCTCAACCTGATGCCTGTATATAGAATCAGTGTGAGCAGGAAGAAGGTAGTGGCAGAACGGAGGTTGTAGGGGATGGGATAATGCTTCTGTCCCAGCCCGTAAGAGAGGATCATCATTACCAGGTTGGCGATAAAGGAAGCCCAGGCGCATGCCATGTATCCAAAGCGGGGAATAAAGAGGATGTTGATCAGCAGGGTGATGATGAAGCCGAAGATTGACATGTAGGCACCCCAGCGAGTCTGGTCAGTGAGCTTATACCAGAGCGACAGGTTGAAGTAGACACCAAAGAAGAGCTCACCCATCAACACGATCGGCACCACCTTGAGTCCCTCGTGATACTGGACCGGAATAAGGAACTTGATGATATCGAGGTAACCGGTGGTCACCAGGAAGATCAACAGTCCGAAGAGGATGAAATAGCGGGTGGCATCGCTGAACGACTGGCGGTCATCGGCAGCCTCCCGGTTGCGGGCGAAGATAAAGGGTTCAAAGGCGTAGCGGAACGCCTGGGTGAACATCACCATGATGATGGCGATCTTGAAGTTCTGCCCGTAGATGCCCAGCTCACGGAAGGCATTCGCCTTGTCGGGATAGAACCAGGGGAACAGTATCTTGTCCACCGTCTGGTTGAGGATCCCGGCTACTCCCAGGATCAGTATCGGGAAGGAGTAGCGCAGTATCCTCTTCAGCAGCACTTTATCGAACGTGAAACGAACCCTCAGCTCGGGTGAGACCATCAGCAGCTGCACCACCGAGGCGGTGAGGTTGGCGATCAGGATGTAATCGACGCCCCGGCTCAAATCGAACCAGGCAAAAGCATCGGGGAACCGCTCCTGCAAGAGGGGACAAGCCAGGAAGAAGAAGAGGTTGATCAGTATGGTCAGCCCCACATTGACCATCTTGATGGCTGCAAAACGGATGGGTCTCTTCTTGAAGCGCAGGTTGGCGAACGGTATGGCACCCACCACGTCGAAGCAGAGGATCAATACCATCAGCAACAGGTAGTGCGGTTTCATCTCACTGCCACCCAGAGCGAACGCCACCGGCTCAAGGAAGAAGAGAGCCACTGTAAAAAAGAGAAGTGTGCTGGAGAGGATACTAATGAAAACGGTGGAGAAGACCTTAGAGGGATCTGATTCCTTGTTGGCAAAGCGGAAGAATCCGGTTTCCATACCATAGGTGAGGATCACCTGCAACAGGGCTACCCAAGCGTAGAAATTGGTGAGCACCCCGATGTCATCCACCCGGGGCAGTGCGAAGGCCCAGTAGAGCGAGAGGAACCAGCTCAATAGCCTGGGCAACACGCTACCCATTCCATAGAAAAAGGTCTCCTTAGCCAACGATCTCATTCCCCCTGCCATCTCTCTCCTGTTCTTTGTCTGTCGAATTGTCCGCGTAAGATGCAAAAGTACAATTTTTCCCGTAAGCCAGGCCCAAAATGGTACCATTATTTATCTTTAAGCATTTTGGTGGCCAAAATCTCGAAAAA
>CAZBFS010000157.1:0-4398 GCA_964491215.1 uncultured Proteiniphilum sp. | reverse complement strand
CAAAGAGAGGGTGATGATCAAAGAGCTCACCTCCCTGCAGCCCATGGTGAAGAAAATGCAAGAAACCGGAGAACAGTTATATTAGAAGAAATGCGACATAAATAGTGAATTTTTCCACTTATCCGTTTAACTTTGCTTCTCTATTCTCAACCTGATAAGAATCGAAGGATATGGCGCGTATTCTCTCCTGTATTTTGTGCGGCTTGATATTGCATGCGACCCTGCAGGCTCAACAGCTGAACGGTTCAATTCAGAATGAGCAGGGTGATCCTGTCCCCTTCTCTACCCTGTTTATTCAGGAAATTGCCAGAGGAATCGCCGCTGACAACATGGGTGAGTTCCGGACAACGCTTGCACCCGGCACCTACACCTTTGAATTTCGTTCGCTCGGCTATGAGAGCATCCGGAAGATCATCATAATGGGAGACAACGATCAAACCATCCGGGTGGTGATGAAGGAGACCTCGTATGTGCTCGATGAGGTGGAGGTGTATGCCGGCAGTGAAGACCCGGCATATCGCATCATGCGCAGAGCCATTGCCTATGCACCCTTCTATCGCTATCAGGTGAAGGAATACATGTCGGAGGCATACATCAAGGGAAGCCTGACCATCGACAAGATACCCGGATTATTAAGGAATGCCATGAAAGTCAACAGCAGCGATGTGCAGATCGATGAACTGATTGGCAAACCGTTGGTGATGGAGTCGCAAAACAATGTCCATTTCACATCCCCCGCAACTTACAAACAGCAGGTGGTGGCACTGAAAAGCTCCATCCCTCCCGAGTTCAACATATCCAAGGGGTTGAACATCATGACAACGAGTATTTACAACAGCGAGATGGACGGGAGAATCTCACCCCTCACCCCGGGATCGTTCCGTTACTATGCTTTCAAACTGGAGGATGTAGATTATCAGTCCGACCTCATCATCAACAAGATCAAGGTGATACCCCGGAAGCGAAACCCCGATCTCTTCTCCGGAACTCTCTACATCCTGGAGAACAGCTGGAATGTCTATCTCGCCGACCTGGCAGCCTCAGAACTGGGCACCACCATGCACTACCGCATCAATTACCATCAGGTGAAGCCTGCGGTCTACCTGCCAACCAGCTATGATGTGACCATGACAATAAATACGATGGGTGTAAAGGGATCGGGGAAATATTATGCATCGCTGACCTATCAGTCGGTGGAGATAGATGAAACACAGATGCCTGGCACCCTACAGGAAGCTGAACAGAGAGAGATGCCAGACAGTGAAGAATTATCACCCCGACAACAGAAAGCCGCAACAGAACTGGAAAAACTGACACAGAAAGAGGAGCTGACTACGCGAGAAGCCTACAAGATGTCAAAACTGATGAGCCGTATTGCAGAACCGGAGGTAGTGAAAAAACAACGGGAATCACTGGAGATAAAGAGTATAGAAAAGATAAAGATGGAGGTGGACACACTGGCCTGGGAGAGAGATTCTCTCTACTGGAACAGGGTTCGATCGCTACCCTTGCGGGCAGATGAACTACAGAGCTACCTCAGAAGAGATTCTCTTTCCGGAAATGACACCATCACCCGGGAGGGGAGAGAAAGAAATGAGGTGGTGCTCTCCATCGGTAGTGAAGATCCTGGGACGCTATTCGGGAAGATCATGCAGGGGGGTAGATGGAAGATGAGCCCAAACCTGTCGCTTCGTTATGGCGGAGTGACGGGTGGGCTCAAAGAGTATAACTTCGTGGATGGATTCTGGCTGGGTCAAACCCTCTCACTGCAACAGGAGATCGACAAGAACCGAATGATCAGACTCACTCCCTCAATCTATTATGCTACTGCCCGTAAAGAATGGCTCTGGAATGTGGCCGCTTCACTCAGTTATGCACCCATGTCGCTCGGACGGTTGCATCTCTCTGCCGGTCATATTTCTCGCGATGTGAACGGCATGAACGGTGAGTCGAGGCTGATGAACACGCTGGCAGCCATCGCGCTGGGTCAAAATTTCATCCGTTTGTATGACAGTCGTTATCTGAAAGCCGATCATTCCATTGACATTGCCAACGGATTGAATCTCCTTACCGGTGCTGAAATAGAGAAGCGGCAGCCGTTGCGCAACAACACCTCCTTCAATATAGCAGGTAGAAAGATACCCGACAATATCCCTTCCGATGCCGGTCTCTATCCCCCACACAAAGCGGCAAAAATGATGCTGCAACTCACCTACACCCCGCGTTATCGATACCATGTACGGGAAGGCAAAAAGCAGTACGCTTCCAGCAGATACCCTAACTTCTCACTTGCCTATGAGAAGGGACTCAATCTGTTTGCAGACAGTGAGACTCCATTGTATGACAAGCTTTCCTTCTCCATTTCGCACACGATCAACCTCTCTCCGTTCGAGTCATTCGATTACCAATTCTCAGGTGGATCGTTTCTATCATCAGCGAGATTGCATCCTCACGACCTCCACTATTTCCGCAATAACCGGATGCTGTTTACCCCTTCCGAATTCAACCGCAGTTTCAACCTGTTGCCTCCTTATACCGCATCGGGTGACTGGTGGATGGATGGCCATCTCAGTATGCAGTCTCAGTATCTCTTTATTAAAAACCTTCCTTTCCTGCAACGCTATTCATTCGATGAAGCGATTCATCTGCAAGGGTTGATCACCGGGGAGCGAAAGCTATACATCGAGGGAGGATACTCCATTGGCTTTCTGGGATTGGTCAGAGCAGGTATCTTCACCAGTTTCAGTGACAATAAGTTCAGAGGTGTAGCTATAAGAATCAGTTATCCTCTGTGGAATTTCATCGAACGACCAATTAAATAATCCTTATTATGTCTGAATCCTGAATAGCAGATCGGAACAGCTAACAGTAAGAATTATTATCTTTGTAGCGTTTTTATTTCAAAATAGATTGAAAACAGAAGACGAAACAAACATTGGTGCTACATTCCGGAAGAGAACGGATCACTCGTTGGCATAATCCTATCGTAAACAAAAAAATAAATGAGAAGCAAAAGAAGTTACAACTATTCCACCACACAGTTATATAGTCTCGTCGCATTGAAAACCTTGATCGGATGGTATTTCCTTTATGAGGGACTGGCCAAGGTTTTTACACCCAAGTGGACTGCCTATGGATACCTGATGGACTCACAAGGAGTGTTTGCGCCATTTTTCAGAATGATCGCCGAAAATCAAAGTCTGATGGCTGCTGCCGATTTTATCAATATCTGGGGTCTGACACTGGTAGGACTACTTCTGATCATGGGGCTGTTTGAAAAAGCAGGATATATCGGTGCAGCTCTCTTCCTGATACTATATTACCTGTCGCACCCACCATTGCTGCACACATCCTATATATTGCCTACCGAGGGATCCTATCTTTGGGTGGACAAGAACCTGGTGATGCTTGGCGCCGTGGCCGTGCTCTTTTTCTTTCCCACGGCGAAGAGGATTGGAGTAGACAGAATCATTTTTAAAAGCAAATCCAAATGAGCGAGAAAGATATCAACCCAAACGAGAAGGGTAAAGAGCAGGAGAATGTAAACAAAAAGCAGGTCTCACACGGCAGGAGAGATGCCATCAAAGCACTCGCTACCGTCCCGGTGCTGGGGGCCATGGCTTACGGGGTTTACCGGAAGAGGAAGGAGGAGATGCGCAATCTCACCTCTGCCGATATGTTTCATTTCAAATCAGATATCTCTCCACTCACCCCCGTTTCTCCCGATGGAAAAACCATCCGGTTGGGAATCATCGGATCAGGTATCCGGGGGAAGCAATTGATGATCGCTCTCGGCTTCGCAACACCACAATATGTGGAGGAGTTGATACAGGCCAATAAGCAGAACAGCTCCGACAACCGTTACCGCGATTTCAGGGAACAGGAGGAGCTGAAGGTGGTGATCACCGCAGTATGTGACATCTTCGATGTACATGCAGATGAAGCCATTGCAGCAGGTGCCAATATCTACCGTGAGGGCCTGAACGGAACATATGACACTACACCCAGGAGGTACCGCCATTATCGTGAGCTGCTGGCTGCCGACGATGTGGATGCGGTTGTAATCGCCTCTCCCGACCACTGGCACGGGCAGATGACGCTCGATGCAGCCCTGGCTGGCAAGCATGTCTATCTGGAAAAACCAATGACCTGGACCGTGCAAGAGACCTTTGCACTGCGTGAGGGGGTGAAGAAAAGCGGTATCATCTTCCAGCTGGGACACCAGAACAGACAGGTGGAAGCCTACACCAAGGCCCGTGAGATTGTGGCAAAAGGGTTACTGGGTCACGTTTCACTGATCGAGACCGGCACCAACCGCAACGACCCCAACGGCGCCTGGGTCTACCCCATCCATCCCGATGCCAACCCACAGACCATCGACTGGCAGCAGTTTGAAGG
>CAZBFS010000156.1:0-4432 GCA_964491215.1 uncultured Proteiniphilum sp. | reverse complement strand
ACGGCCTGGTACACATCACCGACCTCTCCTGGGGACGCATTCAGCACCCCGAGGAGGTGGTGAAGCTGGACGACAAGATCAATGTGGTGATCCTCGACTTCGACAACGATAAGAAACGTATCGCCCTCGGCCTGAAACAGCTCACCCCGCACCCATGGGATGCCCTGAGCGAAACCCTGAAGGTGGGCGATATCATCAAGGGTAAAGTGGTTGTTATTGCCGATTATGGTGCTTTCGTAGAGATCGCACCGGGCGTGGAAGGACTGATTCACGTATCTGAGATGAGCTGGACACAACACCTTCACAGCGCACAGGATTTCATGACCGTAGGTGAAGAGCTGGATGCAGTGATCCTTACCCTCGACCGTGAAGACCGCAAGATGTCACTCGGCGTGAAACAGCTGAAGCCCGATCCATGGGATGACATCGAGGTGAAATATCCTATTGGCAGCACCCATACTGCCACCGTACGCAACTTCACCAACTTCGGTGCATTTGTTGAAATTGAAGAGGGTGTGGAAGGATTGATTCATATCTCCGACCTCTCTTGGACCAAGAAGATCAAACATCCGAGTGAGGTGACCGAAATCGCTGCACCAATCGAAGTGCAGGTGCTCGACATCGACAAGGAAAACCGTCGTCTGAGCCTTGGTCACAAGCAGTTGGAAGAGAACCCCTGGGATGTGTTTGAAACCATCTTCACCACAGGGTCCATCCATGAAGGAACCATCGTGGAACTGCTCGACAAGGGTGCTGTGATCTCACTGCCCTACGGCGTGGAAGGATTCGCTACCCCCAAGCATCTGGTGAAGGAAGACAACTCACAGGCACAGGTAGATGAAAAGCTGCAATTCAAAGTGATTGAGTTCAACAAGGATTCCAAGCGCATCATCGTATCACACAGCCGTATTCACGAAGATCTCTCGGGTGATGACTCCCGCAGAAGAGGCAAGCGCGGTGGCAGAAAAGAGAGTGGTACTGAAACTGTCGTTACCATGCCTTCGGTAGAGAAGACAACGCTCGGTGACATCGAAGAGTTGGCAGCCCTGAAAGAGAAGCTCGACAACCAGAAGGTAGAAGCGTTCAAGAAGGAAGCCGCCAAGGCAGAAGCCAAGGTAGAAGCTAAGGCTGAGGCTAAGGCTAAGGCTAAGGCTAAGGAGGAAGCTAAGGTAGAAGCCAAAGAAGAAGTCAAGGCAGAAGCCAAGGATGAAGCCAAGGATGAAGCCAAGGATGAAGCAATAGCGGAAACTACAGCTGAAGCCGAAGCCGTTAGTGAGGTTATCGAAACCGAAGTAAAAGAAGAGGTAAAGAAGGAAGAGAAGCCCAAGGCTGCCAAAGCGAAAAAAGCAGCAAAAGCTGACGAAGCAGAAGCAACCGAAGCAGAAGAGGCTGATGCCTCCGATGAGGTGAAGGAGTAATTCACCTGCTTCTGAGAACTTTTTCTCACATATAAATCTGTAAGGGGACCGGTTGTTATTAGCCGGTCCTCTTCTTTTTCAATATCTCATATCATTTTTCTTATCTTTGCAGAAAAATCACAGCAAGTGTTCACAGAGAATAAACCCTATCGCGATTTTGCCGACTACCTGGCGGCACGATTCCCCTATAAGGTGCAGAAGATATCGGTCAATGCCGGCTTCACCTGCCCCAACCGTGACGGCAGCAAAGGACGCGGCGGATGTACCTATTGCAACAACCAGAGCTTCAGCCCTGGCTACGGTAAGCCCACCAAAACAATTACCGAACAGATGTACGACGGCATTCAGTTCTTCTCCCGCAAATATCCGGAGATGCAGTACCTGGCTTACTTCCAGTCCTACACCAACACCTATGACAGCCTGGCATCACTCACTGAAAAATATGAAGAAGCACTCGCCTACCCCGGTGTGGTGGGACTGATCGTGGGCACCCGACCCGACTGCATGCCGTACGAACTGCTCGACTACTTCGAGGCACTTAGCAAGAAGACCTTCCTCCTGATTGAATATGGGGTGGAATCGACTCTTGACAGGACACTGGAGCGGGTGAACCGGCAACACAGTTACGAGGAGTCGGCAGTGATGATCCGCAAAACAGCGGAGCGAGGCATCCCCGTGGGGGCACACATGATCTTGGGTCTCCCCGGCGAGAGCGAGGAGGAGATCCTTTATCATGCCGATCGGCTGTCGGAGTTACCGCTGACAACCATTAAGCTGCACCAGCTGCAGATCATCCGCTACACAGCCATGGCGAGGGAGTACAAGCTGTTACCCGACTCATTCCATCTCTACGGGCTGGATGAATATATCGATCTCTGTGTCAGCTTCGCCGAACGGTTGAATCCGGAGATATACATCGAACGGTTCACCTCACAGTCACCCAAAAGGTTGTTGATTGCCCCCGACTGGGGGTTGAAGAATTACGAGGTGACCGACAAGATCATCAAACGGTTCAAGGAAAGGGACACCTCCCAGGGAAGCCTATATACAAAGAAAAATTGCATGCAGTGAAGGCAGCATGGAATTTTTTGGGTGGAGTCAATCAACTATTCTCTCAAAATCACTATTAATAGTGATTGTTAGAGAATCAAGAATTGCTTTTCTTTGTATCCGGATGAGACAACCAGACACTAACGGGAGATTACTCCTCAATACTGACAACAGATATAAAAAAGAGGCGCTCACACAACTGTCCGACAGGGAGATAGAAGAGAAAACAGTGCACTCTTTTCATCACTTGTTGAAATTCCCGAAAGAGAAAGAACCGGATATGATCCGTATCTTCCGGCACAAACACGCTATCCCGCAATAAGAGCTCTCTTCGGGAGAACGTTTTGACACGGTCTCGGCGCTGGAGAGAAAGTACGCCGGTCTGCATATCGCCGGCAACCTGCGTGACGGCATCGGCATGGCGCACAGAATGATACAGGGTACAGTTCTGGGCAAGACGATAGCAGGTGAGTGATGAAATGAAAAGGGGGCAAACTTAGAGGGTATCCTACATCCGGTAATTCCAGCTACGCTGAATATATTTACTTTTCTGCAGCGCAACAATCTCCTCTATTTCTGCAGGATGCAAGACCGTCAGCTCTTCTGAACCCAACAGGGTGAGCAGCTCACGGATGAAGAGATCAAAGAAGCGCTGCGTATCCGGTGCATCCCCACTCATTGAGCCCAGATAACTCCGGATATTGATCACCGGGCTGGGCACTGAGGCTGTTGCCTTTTTAATCCTGTTCCTGTTGTCCGACGTAAGTGCCCTTTGCAGCATCTGCAAATCAGTATCATACAACAGGGTGCCGTGATGCAGCTCCCGCCATCGTGAGATATGCGATGCGGTGCCCGAAATCTTGAAGCCATCGAGCCAGAGATCTTTCCGCTTTCCAATTGTAACAGGGATATCCATACCATGCAACACGTTCACGACAGGTTCCAGAAATGCGGTACTTAACGGGGCATCTCTCTTGTCACGGATAAAAGCATAATTGAAATTTCCACTGTCGTGGTAGACTGCACCCCCACCCGACATACGCCGTATGATGCGGATATCATGGTCGATGCAGAAGTCGATGTCCACCTCGTTACGTACCGCCTGATTCGACCCGATGATCACACTCTGATCGTTCAGATAGAGCAACAGATAAGCCTCTCCCTTTTTGGAAAAAAGGTACTCTTCCGCTGCCAGATTAAAGGCAGGGAGGGTGGAGGGTGAAACAACAATTTTCATGGAAACAAAAATACAAATAATTACACTCATCACAATTCACAATTTATATCATTTTTCACAGCTTTAATATCATTTATCACAGCAATAACCGATCACCCTTTTGTAAATTTGCGTGACATATAAATAATTTTTTATAAACTTAACACTATTGATGGCCTATATAGTAGTATTTCCAGGTTTATTCGAGCGATTAAATAACATTAATTCTATTACATGCAGTGCTTAAACCGCATTGCGTGAGGAGTCTCATGACATTATAAAGAGCATTTATGCATCTCAATTATCTCATAACCGATGAGAGATGTCATCAACATTGAAAGCAAATCCCCATTTTCTAATAGAATGTATAATTAATACCCTGCAAAAACAAGACCTTTGATATTTATTATGTTAATTATCTGGCTCTCGAGGCAAACTTGCATAATTAATTATACAATTAATTGAAAAACTTACGTAAACAAATGAAAGAATGAGATGAAACAAAAAAATCGAAATCTAAAAAAAAGAATCTTGCTGATCTGTTTGGCAATATTTTCTTTGAGTAGCATTGCTCAAAACATTACCGTCAGAGGTAACATTACGGACACTTCCGGTGAATCTCTAATTGGTGCAACGGTACAGGTTCAGGGAACATCTGTAGGTACCGTTACCGACATAGATGGTAATTACATGATATGATTATCCGCAATAGTTCCTATTGTAAATTCTTGACTTGAAATCAGGAGCA
>CAZBFS010000155.1:0-4449 GCA_964491215.1 uncultured Proteiniphilum sp. | reverse complement strand
GTCATATAACACCATACCTCAGTCGATTGAAAGGTAAGGCTGTACTTACTGCAAATGTACAACCTTACCAGTTTTTTTAGTAATAAAAAATTTTAAGGATCCTGAAATGGTGTATTGTTTTCATAAACCGACTTATTGCAACGGAATCACACTTCTCTCTGCAGCAATCGCTGACGTTGCAGGTGTTGCAGCGCGTGTGCGGTAATCGAACTCAGCCGACTTGTCGGCGTTGAACGACTTCCATTTCAGCTTCAGCTTCACGGTTTCTCCCTCCGTATCGGGAAGTTGATCCAGCCTGAAGGCAACAAGTCCATCGCCAATCCTGCCACTTACATCACCATTGGCATTGTGTTTAAACTCCACCTCGTAGGGGTTATCGGGATTGTTGGTGGGGACAAGATTCACGTAGTGCGTGACTCCCCAATGGCTCCACATTGTTCTGAAACGAAGTGTCAGGTAGCCATCCTCGGCTATTGTTACCCAGTCGGCAACAATCTCCACGGGATCGTTCCCGTATACGTCATCATTATCCTCTCCCAGATTGGGTGCCATCGGCTTCGTTCTGATGCTGTCGATCCAGTTCACGCTGACGGCCTTATCATACACCTGGCTGGGATCGTCTACTTCATCGTAATTGACCAGCGCCCTGACCTCTTTTGAGCCGAAGGGGTGTGTCGTGATATTCACCGGCAACAGGGTGGTATTATCGTCCAGCTGGAAAAAAACAGTCTCATCCGCTGCCTCTTTCACAGTGACGAGTGCATTGGGATAATTGCGGTTTACATTGTCATCATCATCCAGACAAGAGGGCAGGATGAGCATGCCAAGCAATATTCCTGCTGTGAAAAGTAAATTGGTAATCTTCATAATCTATAGTTTTTAACGTTACGAATTATTATGCTTCAATCAGTAAAACACAGAAAAGGAAAAACCTTGCGTGATAATTTGTTATTTTTTCTAAAAAAAGATGTTTCCTTCTTCTCGCTATCCGGATTTAGTTGCTTCGGATTCACTCCATCTGTTTTCAGTAACTACTTCGAGTAACTACTTCGAGTCACTTCAGCCGGAAATGAGTGGGTGCCACTCCAATATTTTTCGGAGTGGGTACGGATGGGGTACGGATGGGTCAGGAGAGTATACGAAGTTGTACAAGCCCGGCACCCTCTACAGAGCAATTCCCCCAATATTTATTGCGCAACAATGCTTTAAGCGGATAAATTTCCGTAAATTTGCTGCAGAGTTGGAGTCCTTAAATATGATCGATCGCATGAAACGAATCTTCTTTCTTATACTGGCAACCTCTTTCTTTGGGATAACTTTCGGCCAGACAACCACCCAATTGTTCTCTATTGCAGATTCCACAGTGGGCGTTTCACATGTGACAGGAGCTCCTGTTACCGCCAAACGGTGCGTTGTTCCGGGAAGCCTGTCAGGCTGGCACTGGGATGGCTTTTCAGACTATCTACTGCTTGAACTGAGAGATCAGTATAATCACAATCTGTCATCCATCAATAGTGGTACGCTCGCCATGGTGGATATGACAAACAAAGAGCTGAAATGGACACGGCCTGTCAACTATAATTCAACGGAGGTAAGATTACAGGGGAACTACTGCTTCCTTTCTGAGAAGAAAAAGAATTTTCGTATTGATCCCGAAACGGGGAATGTGATGTGGGAGAACAGGAATGAGTTCTATTTTATTGATCCGTCACTGGGTATTGGTATTGGATATCCTCTCCGGTCCCTGTCCAATAAGCTTACTGCCGTTGATCTATCGAACGGCAGAGAATTGTGGAAAAAAAAGATCAACCGGGCGTCAGGATGGGATGATGCATATATGCTCAACGATTCCACACTGTTAATTTCAGTGGATGGTATCAGCGCAATCAATCTGACAAATGGTAAGGGGTGGACTTACAAGGCCGGCACCACAAAGAAAGAGGTCGGTAAGATGATAGGTTTTAATGCGATCAATATCCTTCTTGGTTTGATTTTTGATCAATATGCCATACAAACGCAGCCTGATGTTTATTCTGAGATGGTCTCAAACATGCTGATCGATCCCAATGAGAATACAATCCTCGCATCGAAAGATATGATTTCAGGGATCGACCCTTCCGGAGAGGTAGTATGGTCTTCTCCATTGCCGGAGAGAATGACTTCAAAATCTTCACTTTTTCTGCTTGACTCCATGATTTATATGATCAATCGTGGGTATGCACAATATAACGGAGGGTTCTCATTGACTGGGGAGCCCTATTTCGCTTCCTTCGATCTGCATAGCGGGAGACAGCTGTTTCTTACAGCCCTTCCGGGAGTGAATGATTTTATTCATAATTTCCAGGTTGTAAATGATATACTATTTCTGGTATTTGAGAATAAAGTAGCTACCTATTCAATTGTTAACGGCTCTTTGATTACTGAAGAGGTATTGGGACTGGAAGATGGCGAAGCCCTGGATTTTTTTGCCGAATCCCAGATTTACAGGAAAGAGAATGATCATTTCTATAAGGAGTTGCTTTCTGATTTCTCTATGCACAATTTTCTGATGACCACAGAGGGTAGGGTATTTGTCCTGACTGATGATCTTGAAACAGTAATGGTTTATGAGAAGCAGGATCTGTATCATAAGATAACCGGCAATGGTCAGTACGCGCTGATATCGAATAATGATACCGATTTTATCGTACTGGACAATTCAGACATACCGATCGGCTCCCTAAAGGCTACGGATAATTTATTTTTGAATAATGAGAAACTCTGTTTCTTTGACAAGGAATCATTTTGGGAGGTTGATCTGCATCAGTTATACTAACTATCTACTCTCCGGCAGTCTGTTTTTTTGCCGGTATAAAACAAGATGGGATTTATCGTCAGTAAGATGTTTGGCTTCCTCCCTGAACAATCCTGACCACCTGTCTGAATGTTCTTTGATGATTATCGGGAATAACTGACCCAGTTCCTTCAATGTCAATTTATCTAAATCTCTGTCTGTGGTCATATTGAGGATGAGTAAGACGATTCATTTAATCCGGTTGTAGAGGGGAAACATACGTTTCTCATCAGTACCGGGGTTACACCAAATGCAAAAATAGTAATTATCTGGATACACAAAGGAATAAACACTAACAGATACAATTAACCTACATTTTGTAACCTGGAATCAAAAATATATCTTTGTTACCGGGTCTGATGACTCATACATGAGAACTTACGTACCAATTCAACACACGGGAAACACCATGAACAAAACAATCATTTTCTTTCTGTCGGGATTTTGCAGCCTGATGATCTTCACCTCGATGAGAGCGCAGGAGTTTAAGCTGGGTGCAACCGGTTATTTCCGCAACAAAGGTGTCGAGGTGATGGCCTATGACGATATCTACCCCGAGGGACACCAGGGTGGGGTGTCGCTCATCATGCACGGCAACAGGGTGGCGACCAACGGGGACATCCGCCTGGAGCCGACGCCGGGACAATGGCAGCCTGTTCCCAGGCAAAACAGTCGGGAGGCGGATACCGATGCCAACACCATCACCGCCCACCTGACCTTTCCCGATTCCTCCCGTCATATGACCGGTTTCAACCCGATGATATACCCCGGTTTCATGTTCAACTACAGGGTGAACGTACGGGGTGAAGGCTCAGCCATTATAGTCACGGTTGATCTGGATCGTCCTGTGCCCGAAAAATTTCTCGGCAAGGTGGGGTTCAACCTGGAGCTGTTCCCCGGCACACTCTTCGGTAAACCATGGATCATGGATGGGCAGACAGGGATCTTCCCGCTGCAGCCCAACGGTCCCACACGCCAGGAGCCTTCCAATCATGCCCATCGGGGTGATTTCAACCCCTCCGGGAAGGCTTCGGTGGAGCAGCTGAGCGGAACAGGGTACAGTCCCATCATCGCCGATGATATCGTCTCGGAGCCCTACGCCGTGGGAAAGCGATTCACGATTCGCCCCGATGATCCCTACAACCGATTCACCATTGAATCGAGGGGAGCCGAATTGAAACTGTACGACGGACGTATGAACCACAACAACGGTTGGTTCGTCCTCCGCAGTGAGGTGCCTGCCGGCAGGACCGACGGTGCTATTGAGTGGGTGATCACACCCAACGTGGTGGAGGAGTGGCGCTACCAGCCCGTGATTCAGACATCGCAGGTAGGGTACCACCCCGATCAGCCGAAAGTGGCCGTGATTGAACTGGACAACAGGGAGACGCAACGGCTGCAGCCGATACTTTATCGGATTACGGAAGAGGGCAGGAAGGAAGTTGTGACGGATCTGGGTACCGAGTGGGGCAAATTCCTGCGATACAACTACCTGAAGTTCGATTTCTCAGGGGTGAAAGAAGAGGGGCTCTACCAGGTGGGCTATGGTGATTCCGAGTCGTCGGTGTTCCGCATTGCGGATGATGTCTACGACCGGGGTGTATGGCAGCCGGTGC
>CAZBFS010000154.1:0-4483 GCA_964491215.1 uncultured Proteiniphilum sp. | reverse complement strand
CGGTAAACATGGTGGACTACTATGGACTCAGGTACTTCACCTTCCGCGGAAGAGCAGTAGAGGAATAGCAGATGCTTACCGTAGCATCATCCATTATCTTGTTTTGTCAATCCACTCATCCACCAGCGGCAGATCATATCCCATTTCTTTGGCCTTGTTGAAATCAGCCCTGGCGGCAACCTTGTCGAACTGATCCAGGCGTACCCTGCCCCGCAGGAAATAGAAGTAGGGGTTGTCTCGTTGCGACATTTCCACGGTGCGCAGATCAGCCGACGCACGGAAGGTCTGCCCTGTGTGGACGTAACACTCGGCACGGTTCAGCAGGATACTGGGATCGGGATTGGGTTCTGACTCTATCAGTCCGGTGTAGATCTTCTCAGCTGCCTCCCAGCCGTCATCCAGCTTGAAGAGCAGCGCCTTGCTCAGCTGCGTGAAAAAGTGATCGGGATCAAGTTCATTCGCCTTCACGAAATCAGCCTCCCCCTCGAGCCGGTTGTGTTGCTCGAGATAGAGGACACCTCTTCTGTAATAGGCTTCCACATCATCAGGATAGCGTTGAATCAGTGAGGTATAGTCCTCAATCGCCTCATCGAAGCGGTTCATCTCACTAAGCAGTGAAGCCCTGCGGTGCAGTACCACCTCCGGAATTGGATTATTGGCAAGTGAGGCGGTAAAGGAGATATAGGCATCATCGGTGTGACCCAGCTGTCGCTGAATGATTCCCAGGTTGAGCAACAGGACCGGATTGTTCTCATTCACCGGATCGAGTGACATGGCTCGCTGCAATGCTATCGCGGCACTGTCGAGCCGGTCGGCCTCGATATGGCGTGCAGCATGATCCACCCAGGATTGATAATTCTGTCCTTTCAGTAAAATGGTGAGCAGCAAAAAGAGTATAGTCAGCAGATAATATTTTCTCATAGAGGGTCGAATAGTAGGGTATAAAGTGATGTTATCAGGGCAAATGTAAACAAAAAAATGGTATCTTTGTTTGTATCACTGTAAAATCAAAATAACTTTCTACATGCCCAACGAAATCTTATTTGCACAGGCGGGAACCGCCACCACAGAGTCGGTAACCCCGGTCATTGAACAGTCGCCCAGCGCGGCAGAGCTGATTAAAACAGGGCAGTTCGGGGAACTGTTCGATCAGTTTCTCACCGGCAGCATCGACTTTCTAGGGAAAGTGGTGATTGCTATCTTGATCTTCTATCTGGGAAAATGGATCATTAAACAAATCGACAAGCTTTTTGTCAGAAAAATACTCAACAAAAGAGTGGAGGACAGTGCCTTGCGCAGCTTCCTGTTGACCTTGTTCAACTTTGCACTCTTTGCCACGCTGATCATCATGATCATCAACATCGTGGGATCAAGGACCGTCTCCTTTGTCGCCCTGATCGGATCAATCGGACTGGCACTGGGTCTGGCAGTGAAAGACAACCTGGCCAACTTTGCCGGCGGGGTGATGCTGCTCTTCAACAAACCTTTCAGAGGCGGTGATTACATCGAAGCACAAAGTGTGGCGGGCACCGTACAATCGGTGGGTATCCTTTACACCACCCTCACCACCTTCGACAACAAGACGGTGCATATCCCCAACGGCCCCCTTTCAACGGGCAACATTCTCAACTATAGTACCGAGACCACACGCCGTGTGGATTTGACCGTCAAAGTGGACTACGGTTCGGATGTGGAGCTGGTGAAGCGTCTGTTGCTCGATATCGCTGAGAAACACCCGCAGGTGTTGAATGATCCTGCTCCGTTTTCAAGAATGGTTAAGATGAACGACAGCTCCATCGACTTTGTACTGAGGGTATGGACACTATCGGCTGATTTCTGGCCTGTCACCTTCGACCTGAATGAACAGGCCTACGAAGCGTTGGTTGCACATGGATTGAACATCCCATTCCCGCAGATGACCGTTCACATGTCGAAGGATTAGAACTCCGAGTTGAAGTGGAACCGGATCTTCTTGAAATCCTGCTGCGCCATCATCAGGATGTAGTTCGATTCCGCCAGGAAGACATCCCTCCCCTCCTTGTCGTGCGCCATGTACTGGAACTTGCGCTTCTTGAAGTCGGCCAGCTGCTCAGCATCGTCGCTCTCGATCCAGCAGGCCTTGTAGAGATTGATTGGTTCCCATCTACATTGCGCACCATACTCGTGTAGCAGCCGGTACTGGATCACCTCGAACTGAAGCTGTCCCACCGTGCCGATGATGCGCCGCCCGTTGAACTGGTTGGTGAAAAGCTGAGCCACACCTTCATCCATAAGTTGCTCAACACCCTTCTGCAGCTGTTTCGACTTCATCGGATCCGCATTCTCGATATACTTGAACATCTCGGGCGAGAAGCTGGGCAACCCCTTGAAGTGTAGCTCTTCACCCGCTGTCACTGTATCTCCGATCTTGAAGTTGCCATTGTCGGGTAACCCCACGATGTCACCGGCATATGCCTCATCCATGATCTCCTTCTTCTGCGCCATGAATGCGGTGGGCGATGAGAACTTCATCATGCGGTTATAACGGACATGCTTATAGTTGACGTTCCGTTCAAACCTGCCGGAGCAGACCTTCACGAAAGCGATACAGGAACGGTGGTTGGGATCCATGTTGGCGTGTATCTTGAAGACAAAGCCGCTGAACGCCTCCTCAAGTGGTTCCACTATCCGCTCTTCCGCCTGCACAGGCCGCGGTGAGGGAGCGATCTCCACGAAGCAGTCGAGCAGCTCCTTCACACCGAAGTTGTTAAGTGCCGAACCGAAGAAGACCGGTGCCAGTCGCCCCGCCAGGTACTCCTCCCTCCGGAAATCGGGGTAGACCTCGGTGATCAGCTCCACCTCTTCGCGCAGCTTCTCCGACAACTCATCTCCGATATGTTTTTCCAGCTCCGAAGAGCCGATATCGAGCTTCACCGACTGGGTCACCACCTGCTTGCTGGGTTGGTAGAGGTCGAGACTCTCCTGAAATAGGTTGTAGACACCCCGGAACCGGTCTCCCATGTCGATGGGCCAGCTCAGCGGCCGCACGGCGATTTGCAGCTCCTCCTCCAGCTCATCCAGGATATCGAAGGGATCCCTCCCCTCGCGGTCCATCTTGTTCACGAAGATCATCACCGGCGTGTGGCGCATGCGGCACACCTCCATCAACTTGCGTGTCTGCGCTTCCACACCCTTGGCGGCATCCACCACAACGATTACACTGTCCACTGCTGTCAGCGTGCGGAAGGTGTCTTCAGCGAAGTCCTGGTGGCCCGGGGTATCGAGGATGTTGATCTTGTAATCTTCATACTCGAATCCCATCACCGAGGTGGCGACCGAGATGCCACGTTGCTTCTCGATCTCCATCCAGTCGGAGGTAGCGGTTTTCTTGATCTTGTTCGACTTCACGGCACCCGCCACATGGATGGCACCACCGAAGAGCAGCAGCTTTTCGGTCAGGGTGGTTTTCCCCGCATCGGGGTGACTGATCACGGCGAAGGTACGCCGGCGTTCTATCTCTTTTTTCAATGACATTTTTTTAAGCAATAAGCTGTAAGCAGTAAGCTATAAGCTTTGTTTTATACTTTTGATGCAGCGTTGCAAGGCGTCTTCCCATGCAGGTATCTCCACACGGAAGCTATCACAGATCTTCGTGAGATCCATCACACTGTATGCCGGACGTCGGGCAGCCGTGGGATACTCCTTTGTGGTCACCGGCACTAACTCACAATGTTCTATCTTCGCTATTCTCCTGATCGCTTCGGCAAAGCCATACCAGCTGGTCTCACCCCGATTGGAGAAGTGATAGATGCCCGATTTCCAACCATTCTCTTCCGAGAGCTGCAGGATATGGATCATCATCTCAGCCAGATCGGTTGCATAAGTGGGACTGCCCCGCTGGTCGGATACCACGGTTAGCTGCTCTCGCTCCAGCATCAGCCGGAGCATTGTCTTCACGAAGTTCGAACCATATTCAGAAAAGAGCCAGGAGGTGCGTAGGATGATCCACTCCCCACCAACTGCTTGTAACAGCTGCTCACCTTTCAGCTTGGATTCACCGTAGACCGACAGGGGACGGGCTTCCCTCTCCTCCTTGTAGGGAACAGTGGATGTTCCGTCGAACACGAAATCGGTAGAGATATGGATCACCTTGACCCCATGCTGTTTCGCCACCAGGGCGATGTTTTCCACGCCGGCGGCGTTGATCGCATAGGCTCTCTCCCGGTCACTTTCTGCCTTGTCTACAGCTGTGTAGGCAGCACAGTTGAAGATGTAGCGGATCTGCCGGTCACTCACGAAAGCATCCACCTGCGTCCGGTCGGTGATGTCCAATTCATCCGCATCAGTAAAGAAAAAACGAAATGGGAGGTTCATCCTCCCCGTGAGTGCCTTGAGCGCACAGCCCAACTGTCCGTCGGCACCGGTAACCAGCACTTGCTGCTGTACCAGTCCGTAAAAATACTGCTCTTTCTGCGATTCCTTCTCGGTGCCGCCAAGCGCTTTG
>CAZBFS010000153.1:0-4484 GCA_964491215.1 uncultured Proteiniphilum sp. | reverse complement strand
GACCTGTTGCCGTTCGATAATACGGTATTACCTTCTGGCGATGGAAAAACAATGACGTATGCGTATAATAGGGTGACAACATTGCCCACCGCCGCCGGCCGCGCAATCAACTCTGAATATAGCGCGCAGGAAGCAAAGACCACGCAGTATAACGTGAACTTAAAACCTTTTGGCGGATCGTTCGAGCTTGATCGCGTGATCATAAAATATGAAAAAAAGGTCGTCGGTCATATCCAGTTCCAGGTGCAGCAGAAGATTAAGGCTACCATAGCGCTGTTCCATGACTGGATCATTAACGGCGACAGCGGCGTTGACCCGCTGCAGTTTGACGGGCTTGAAAAAGCAATTGCCGGCAGTAGCACCGAACTTATTCCCGGCAGTGCGATAACCCTGTCGACGTCGGCAAACATAGACAGTAACTGGAAAGTGTTTTTGGACGCGCTCAGAAAACTTAGGGCGCTGCTGGACGGGACTCCTACGCTGTGGCTAATGAACGATGACATGTTTGCCGTGTTCCAATCGGTTATGGATCGCGCGGGCATCAACCTTGCAAGCAAGTACGACTATGGCTTCGAGACCGTGCAGTGGGGGCCGTCCCTTGTCATGCCGCTGGGTGACAAGCCGGGCACCGCCAACCCGATCATCCCGATCGTAAACGGTGAAACATCAATCTACCCGGTACGCCTCGGCCTTGACGCTGTGCACGCTGCGTCTCCTGAAGGAGATAAGGTCGCCGATGTGTACTTGCCTAATTTAAAAGCCCCGGGCGCAGTTAAGCTCGGCGAAGTCGAGATGGTCGCCGCAATGGCTATAAAAGCTACTAAATCGGCGGGCGTGTTGCGTAAAGTCAAGATTGCTTAAGGGGGCGGGACAAATGAAATACGCTATAAAATCACCCGTTGAAGGTTACGCCGGCATATCCGCCGGCGTACGGTTTAAGGACGGCGGCGGTGTTACGGATAACCCTAAAGCTGCAGATTGGCTTAAGAGCAAGGGTTATGAAGTTACCGAGGAAAAGCCGGATAAACAAGAGCCGCCTAAAGAACAGCCTAAAGAACCGACAGTTTCTAAAGGTAAGGAGCTGTCACAGGGCGGTAACAGTAAAGGGGGTAAGACATAACTACACGCCGGGCGAAGTGGATTTTATTCACGGCGCCGCAGCCGTAGCGGCCGATGCTGACACAGGCTGGTTTGAGGAGCAGCATTACAGCATTGATAACAGCAAGCATGTGCTGACGTTACTCGACAGGTTGACACCAGCGGAGCTTCGTGAGTTTTGCGTGTGGCTGGGTATAACCATTGACCAAGGTGAAAACCCGGATACCAAACAGGCGCTGGTACGCGCCATCGAGTGCAGTCTAAGTACAAAGTATCTTGCAGCCGTGACGATTGTATCGACAGCCGGTGCCACGGAAGGTACGTCCGATATTGCCATAACCGGAGCAGGAACGTATAAGTACAAGACAGGCAAGACTACCGCGCCGGCATTGCTGTTTAAGGATGTGCCGGATAAAACGTGGCTTGAGATCGAGACGGGTGACGACATTTCCCCGGCAGCGGCAGACCACGACAAGATTACTGTTGTTAAACTTGATGATGACGGATATGTCATAGGTCTTGGCAACACCGATCTAACGCTAAACACATAAAGGGAGTGATAGCATGTTGACCGTTGGTACAGATACATACATAACAGCCGAGCAGGCCGATGAGTTTATCGACGGTCTGCTGCTGTCCACCGATGCGCAGCGCGTTGCCTGGGCGGCACTAAGCCAGGCAAACAAAGAGGTATATCTGCGGCAGGCCATGTTGCGTATAGAGGCACAGATTTTTGCAGGCTGCCCGGCGGATCGTGATCAGCTGCTTAAGTTTCCGCGGTATGGCCAGATAGCAGTGCCTGCTGCGATAAAGCAGGCGCAAGCGCTTGAAGCGTGCGCGGCCATTGGCTTATCAGCAGAGGCGGCCAAACGTGCGCAGCTGATGGCCATGGGGATCACGTCTTTTAGTGCAGGGAAGCTGTCGGAGACCTACGGACATATATCGCCTAATGCATTGTACAGTTTACAGGCCGCGCAGCTGCTCCGGCGCTATTTAGCGGGGGGTGTGCAGCTTGGTTAGTATCTACGCGGCGCACGACATTGGATTTCGCAAGCGTACGGGAATTAAAGATAACGGCACACCCATCTTTGAGCCTGTCCGTTCTCTTCCCCACGCAACGATTAAAGGCCGGTTTGAGTACAGCCGCCGCCTGATTCGCGATGCAAATGGTGAACAGGTTATAAGCGAAGCCTACATTATGACAGAGCACCAAGTGGAACTGGGAGATTTGATTGTATGGGATAGGCGGGAATGGCCGGCGCTAAGCGTTACTAACATAACGGGAGTGCTTGGCAACGAGCTCTATCGGGTGGTGAGTCTTTAATGGCCAAGAGAGAAATGAAGACGGCGGCGGATTACGCCGCCGCACACAGAGCAATACAGGACAAAATTGATGGAATTTTTCAAGGCATCAAAGGCGCAACCCAGCGGGCTGTTACTGATGTTGCTATAGATATTCTCAGCCGGTCGGTTGAGCGCGCGCCCATAGAGTTTGGTGATCTGCGCGGCAGCGGGTACGCTGAGATTAACGATGCTACCGTTGCCATGGGCGTGGAAGGCACTTCTTTTCCGGCAGAAGGTGAAAAACGAGCAAAGGCTCCAGCGGCGGGCGACATTGAGATTCTCGGTCCGCCCGGCGAGCCGGACGGAAACGTAATCAGAGGCGAAGTAGGCTATACAGCGCCGCATGCGTTTGTTCAGCACGAACACACGGAATTTAACCACCCCATAGGCGGCCAGGCAAAATTCCTTGAATCTATTATTGTTGAAAACGTGGAGCGGTATCGTAACCAGGTTATAGAATCAGCCAAAAGCGGTGCGCGTGGAAAGGGTGTTTAATTATGCTTTTAGACGACTTAAAAACCTATTTAACGGCTAAAGGATACACCGATATCCATCGTGATTCTATGCCGGACCAGCCCGATGAGTGCATTGGGTTGTTTTTATATGCTAATGCCCGGCCCGCCATATCGGACGGCAGTTGTACAAGGCGCGTACAGATTCAGGTGCGCCGCCTTGATGGCGATGACGCTTATTCCGTGGCCGATGCCATTATGCGGCTGCTGGATAGCGGGATGGACGAAGAAAAAATCAACCTGACAAAAGACCGCTGGTGTATCGGGCGTCCGACCGCAGGACCAAAAAAGCTTACGGCAGATGGTTTGCGGGTAGTGTATTACACAGAGGCTTCCCTGTTTGGGGAGGACGAACCATAAAAGAGAGGATGATATTTACATGAGTGATAAAATTGCACTTAAAGGATTTCGGGCTGCGCGGATGTGGCCTATAACCACAAATAGTGAGACAACTTATGCTACGGGCACTTTAACACCGTTACCCGGTGCGCAGAACCTGACAAAAGACGATAGTCGGCAGGAATATTATATCTCCGCCGATGACGGCGCATACGACTCCGGCAGTGAATATGACTATACAGACATGGAATTCACGCTCGCTGAGCTGTCGCTTACGCTGCAGGCATCTCTTTCGGGGGCTGCATTTTCTGTGCAGGATAGCACGTATCTGTTCAAAAATACGACAATAGCGCCTGAGTTCGCTTTTGCTTATGCGGCACTTAGAGCCGACGGAGAATATAGGATGTGGAAGCATTATTGCTGTAAACTTATGTCGGTAAAGGTTGACCATGCAAGTAAGGGGCAGAACAAAGGCGAAATACAGCCGTACAGGCTGCGCATCCGGTCAATGGGGCGTGCGGCAGATGGCGCGGTTGAAATTGTAAAAGACAGCACAGATAAGACCTATGATTGGCTTAATACCATAGACCAGGTTACTCCCGAGACCTAAGAGGATAACAACAACGGGGAGGGCCGCTGCCCTCTCCTAAACATTTTGGAGGTATATAAAGATGCTAAACATTTTTGGAAAAAACAAAAGCGCAGAGATCTCCCTGCCTAAGCACAAGTTGGTACACGGAATTGAAATCAAAAAGGTGCCTGTGGGTAAATATTTATCGGCTATGCGGGAGCTTGAAGAACTGCCGGGACAGATTATATCTGATTTATTCCCGGATAAAGCTGTCGGTGATATTATAAAAGAACTGACTACGCTTAGTGATGAATCGCTCGTGCGGCTTGCAACGCGACTTTTTACCGTTGCTCCGGAGCACATCGTGACGGTACTGGCGCTTATATTAGACGTGCCTAAAGAGACAATAACAGAAGGCCTGACTCCCAAAGAGCTATGCGATGTGGTGCAGGCATATTGGGCGCTCAATGATATGACCGGTTTTTTCGAGATCGTGTCGGGGCTGATACAGAAAAAGCTGCCGACACTGATTACTGGCTACAAAAATGGATTGCAATCGGGGAAACCATCGGTATAAGCAAAACCGCGTTGCTGAATGAATATTATATGGATGAGTTTTT
>CAZBFS010000152.1:0-4485 GCA_964491215.1 uncultured Proteiniphilum sp. | reverse complement strand
CCGGTTGCCGCCGGGAGTGGGGTAGTTGCCCGAGAAGTACCAGTCGCCGCTGTTGCCGGGACAGGCCTTGTGCAGGTCCTCGATGCGCTGGAAGACGATCTCTACCTCCGCCCTGATATCGGGTGAGGTGAGCATCTCCGCGATCTTGGCAGAGATCTCCTCATCGGTGAAGGGTGCGTAGATCTCCTTCACGTAGTTGATGATCGCCTCCTTCGGCTTGTATTTCTGTGCCACCGACTTGTGGTAGACCTCGTCGATGACCTGCTGCATGCCCCGTTCATTGAGCAGTGCGATCGTTGCCTTGAAGGCGATGAACTCACTCATGCGTGACATGTCGATGCCGTAACAGTCAGGATAGCGTATCTGGGGCGAAGAGGAGACAATGATGATCTTCCTGGGATCAAGCCGGTCGAGGATCTTGATGATGCTCTGCTTCAGCGTGGTGCCCCGCACGATGCTGTCGTCGATGATCACCAGGTTGTCCTTGTCCCTGCGGAGAGATCCGTAGGTGACGTCGTAGACGTGTGCCGCCAGGTCGTTACGTGTCTTCCCCTGTGCAATGAAGGTGCGCAGCTTGATATCCTTGATGGCCACCTTCTCGGACCGAACCCGTTTGGAAAGGATGCAGTCAATCTCCTCCTTGCTGAGGGAGCTTCCCCGTTCGAGGATGGTCTGCGCCTTACGGTGGTTGAAGTGGTCCTCCAGTCCCTGTTGCATGCCGTAGTAGGCCACCTCTGCCGTATTGGGAATGAAGGAGAAGACGGTGTTGTCGAAGTCGTCATCAATCGCTTCGATAATCTTCGGTACCAGCAGTTCACCCAGCTTCTTGCGTTCACGATAGATGTCGTAGTCCGATCCGCGGGAGAAGTAGATCCGCTCAAACGAGCAGGAGGTGATCTTCTCCTTTTGTTCCTGGATCTGATGAAGGCTGATGCTGCCGTTGCGTTTCGCCACGAAGGCTTCTCCCGGCTGCAGCTCGTGTACCTGCTCCTTCCTCAGGTTGAAGGCTGTCTGGATTACCGGCCGCTCGGAGGCTACCACCGCCACTTCGTCGTCGTGGTAGTAGAAAGCGGTGCGGATGCCCCAGGGGTCGCGCAGGGCGAAGGCATCGCCGCTGCCAATCAGCCCGCAGAGGGCGTAGCCGCCGTCCCATATGCGGGATGCACGCTTCAACAGGAAAGGGATATCCAGCTTCTCTTCAATCTGTCGGCTCACCTGATGCCCGTTCAACCCATTCCGTTGCAGGTGGTCGTACTGGTACTGTACCTCCCTGTCGAGGTAGTGTCCCAGCGACTCCAGCATCACGAAGGTATCGGCATAGTCGCGCGGGTGTTGCCCCTCTTCGATCAGTTGCTGAAACATCTCATCCACATTGGTCATGTTGAAGTTGCCAGCCAGGGCGAGGCTTCTCGATGCCCAGTTGTTGCGTCGTAGCAAGGGATGGACATAGGTCAACCCGCTCTTGCCGGTGGTGCTGTATCGGAGGTGTCCCACGAACAGCTCCGCGGCGAACGGCACTGTCTGCTTCACAAATCTCATGTCTTCCAGTTGCTCGGGTGTGTACTGTTGAAACGAGTCGTGTACGCGGGTGAAGATCTCCGAGATAGCGCTCGAGCCGAGTGCTCTCTCCCTGAAAATAAACTCGTTGCCGGGGGAGGCATCCAGCTTCACGGCTCCCAGTCCGGCACCTTCCTGGCCGCGGTTGTGTTGTTTTTCCATCAGCAGGTAGAGCTTGTCGAGCCCGTATTGCCAGCTTCCATATTTCTTATAGTAATAGTCGAGGGGTTTGAGCAGGCGAATTACAGCGATACCACACTCATGCTTGATGATGTCAGTCATTGATAAACCTTTCAGTAATTTTGTTACAAATTTACGTTTAATTGTGGAAATTGCATCTCTTTTGAGAGGCAATCTTGTCAAAAAAATAATGTGAGAATTCGTATGACCCCGTAAAGCTAACTCTTCTCCGCTAATCATGTTTGGGTAGATTGTCTTATCTTTGTATGAAACGAGCGTGATAATCATTATCACCAAAGCAAATGATTAAAAGCGAGTTTCATATGATACCTTTGAAAATAAAAGTTTTAATCATATGCAATGAAACAGAACATTATGAACTGGGAACAACTATTATCGGCCAAGCGATTCGGAATGGAGCAATATATGGATGCACGCATACAGGAACGAACGGAATATCAGCGCGACTACGACCGGTTAATCTTCTCCTCACCTTTTCGCCGCCTTCAGAACAAGACACAGGTCTTCCCGCTGCCGGGAAGCGTCTTCGTGCACAACCGTCTGACACACAGCCTGGAGGTGGCCAGCGTAGGTCGCTCGCTGGGTGAGAGTGTGGCACGTCAGCTACGCAGCCGCCATCCCTCTTCGGATGCCCATCTTGAAGAGATCGGTGCCATTGTTTCGGCAGCCTGCCTGGCGCATGACCTGGGCAATCCCCCCTTCGGGCACTCGGGTGAGAAGGCTATTTCCACCTTCTTCTCCGAGGGCAAGGGAGCCTCTCTGCGCGAGGAGGTGGAGGTTGAGGGAGGCCGTTGGGCCGATTTCATCTCCTTCGAGGGGAACGCCAATGCCATCCGGCTACTGATGCACCAGTTCCGTGGTCGCAGGAAGGGTGGCTTTGCCATGACCTATGCCACGCTGGCATCAATCGTGAAATACCCCTATTCGTCGGAGCTTAGCGGTGGAAAGAACAAGTTTGGTTTCTTTGCCTCCGAAGAGGAGGATTACCGTTGCATCGCCGACGATCTCGGTATCAAGCGAATAAGTGAGAGTCCCCTGCGCTTCATCCGTTATCCATTGGTTTATCTGGTGGAGGCTGCCGATGATATCTGCTACCAGGTAATGGATATCGAGGACGCCCATAAGTTGCACCTGATCACCACCGACAAGGCGATGGAACTCTTCCTCGGGTTTTTTGATGGGGAGCGTAGAAAACGCCGTGAAGATACCCTTAGAATGGTGAGTGATGTGAACGAGCAGATCGCCTATCTCCGTACCTCTGTCATCGGGCTGCTCATCGAGGAGTGTGCATCGGTCTTCATGGCAAACGAGGAAGGGATCCTTGCCGGCAGTTTCAGCGGTTCACTGATCAAACATCTGTCACCTTCTGCATCGGCAGCATACAACGCCTGCTCATCTTTTGCCGTGCAGCATATCTACCGCTCCAGGGATGTGCTCGACATTGAGCTGGCCGGCTACCGTATCATCGGCTTCTTGCTGGAGGTTTTTACCGATGCCGTTCGTAAACCGGAGCATGCCTATTCAATGCTTTTGCTCAACAGGATCCCCGAACAATATGAGACCGACACAACCACTCTTTACGGCAAACTACAGGCATTGGTCGACTTCGTCTCGGGGATGACTGATGTCTATGCGCTCGATCTATACCGAAAGATAACTGGAATGGGGTTGCCGGTGGTATGATTGCCGTTGGCTGGTCATAGCTTACAATTTGATTGAAAAGAAATATTTTTAATTTTTTATTGAAATAATTTGGCGGGGTTTGATTTCTTTTTTATATTTGTCCCGTGGTTTTTTCATAATAGTATTAGATTTAAGGTTAACATGATTGGCAGGATGTCGAGAGACATTCTGCCAAGTTCGTTATTGGCAGTCTGATCTGGTGCCGCCATGTGGGTGAACAGTCACTCCATAACCTCAACTAGAGTTGTTTGATCTACGTAAAAATAAAACCCTTTTTCCTGATAGAATTCAATAAAGTTTGTTTATTTTTGCAAAATAAAGCAATGACGCATGCGAAAGATATTCTTTTTATTCACTCTGCTCCTCATGGCTTCTTTCCTGATGCAGTGTGGCAATAATCCGGACCGTCAACTGCATGAGAGGCTATCACAGATGGCAGCGGAACTCAATGAGTCGGCACCAGTGATGCTCGATCCCAACACCCGTCTTGAGGGTGTATCTGTGACCGATGAAAACCACTTTTGTTACCGTTATACCGTGTTGAACACGGAAAACCCAGACTCTCTGCTATCGGAGTGGCTGCAAACCCTCACAGACAATATTCATACCATGGTCTCCACTAAGGCCGAGCTGGCCATCTTCCGCGAGAACAGCGTGGTGCTGGAATATATTTACATGGACGAGCAGCAGCAGACCCTTCGCACCATTACCATCAATCCTGAAGATTACCAATAAAAACATGATCCTATGAATCGCTATTTTTACATCGACACTGAAGGGAAACAGAAAGGTACTTTCTCACCCCAAGAATTAAGACAGGAACAGGTCAAAAAGGATACCCTGGTGTGGACACAGGGCATGGAGCAATGGAAACGGGCTGATGAGGTGGCTGAACTGAGTCTTCTGTTTGATACCGCATCCACAATGCAAAACACAATATACGGCCAGTGCGCAGACCTCAGCCTCTCCAACTCCTCAAACACCGCAACTGATGCCCAAGAGCTGGATGGTTGAATCGATTCTGGTCACCATCCTCCCTTTTAT
>CAZBFS010000151.1:0-4578 GCA_964491215.1 uncultured Proteiniphilum sp. | reverse complement strand
TCAGGAACCGGGCTAGGTCTTTTTCTTGTCAAGTCGATCGTACATGCCTTACAGGGAGAAATAGAGGTGATGAACGACCCCGGCAGTGGGTTGACCATCTGCCTGAAACTCCCACTGGCCGGGAAGAGCGAGGGCCATCCGCAATCGCATGAGAAGCGGTTGAGTGAGGGCTTCAGCCATGAGCCCGGCAGTTTGAAGCCCTTTGATACAGAGATCTGTCGCGAGCATGAGGAGGACAAGGAGACAGTGCTGTTGGTGGAGGATGATGAGGAGATGCTCTCCTTTATCGCCAGGCAACTGATGGGTCACTACCGGGTGATCACGGCACGAGATGGCAATGAAGGGATTGCCGTTCTGGAGAAACAAGAGGTGGATCTCATCATCACGGATCTGATGATGCCCCACATGGACGGCATCACCTTTTGCAAGAGACTGAAAAGCAAGTATATGTGGAGTCATATACCGGTGATCATGCTGACAGCCAAGACAAATGTAGGATCGAAAGTAGATGCCTTTGATGTGGGAGCGGATGCCTATCTTGAGAAACCGTTTCACATCAACTATCTGATGAGTCGTATTCGCAACCTTCTGGAGACACGCAAGATGCTGTTCCGCAAGTTCACGCAGACGCCCTATGCCTCTCTCAGGAGCATTGCGGGGAATGAGGCGGATGAACGTTTTCTGGTCAGCATCAATGAGATCATCACGAGAAACATCGACAATCCTGATTTCTCAGTGAACCTGCTTGCTACCGAAGCGGGCATCAGCAGCTCGGGTCTTTTTTCAAGGATCAAGGAGATCTCGGGTGTGACACCCAACAAACTGATTCAGTCCATGCGACTGAAGAAGGCGGCGGAGTTGTTGTGTGAGGGTAAATACAGGGTGAACGAGGTCTGTTACTTGGTGGGGTTCAACAATCCCTCCTATTTTGCCAAATGTTTTCAGAAGCAGTTTGGCAAACTGCCTAAAGAGTATGATGCGGTTAGCCACCGATCACAGTTGTGAACCCCTTGTCACGGAAGCGTGAGAGAATCGTCTCTACTCTCTCTTTAGAAGGCTCTTTCATTCCTTTCTCATTATAGGATCCTCCCAGCTTTTCATATTTCTTCACAGCGATATTGTGATAAGGCAATAAACCCACCTGGGAGGGCTTCTGTTGCAATCCTCCGAGAAAGGAGAGTGTCGCTTCGATATTTTCCTCATCACAGTTTACCCCTTCAATCAGGGGTATCCGGATATGATACGCTTTATCACTGGAGGCAATCAGCTTCAGGTTGCTGATGATCTGCTCATTGCCCACACCTGTCCAGCGACGGTGCCGCCTGCTGTCCATCATCTTCAGGTCATAGAGAAACAGATCGGTATGGGGCATTATCTCCTGCACCACCGATTGTGCGGCATGACCGGAGGTATCAACCGCACGATGTATGCCTGCCTGACCGCAACGGATCAGAACTCTTTTCAGTTCTTTCGGGTACATCAGCGGTTCGCCACCCGAGAAGGTTACTCCCCCACCCGAGTTATCCATTATGTGAGTCTCCCTCAGCACTACATCCATAACCTCTTCTTCGGTATAATCTCTGCCACTCATTTCTACCGCTTTAGCAGGACAGACCACCGCACATTTTCCACAGATGGCACATCTGGTGAAGTCAGTAACGATTCCCTCAACAACAGTAAGAGTAAGTGCCTCTTCCGGGCATACTGCCACACAGTTGCCGCAACCGATACATTTGCTTTTGTTGTAAAGTTTTTCGGTTTTGAATGAGATGCTCTCAGGATTATGGCACCAGCGGCATGAGAGCGGGCACCCCTTGAAAAAAAGGGTAATTCTCACACCGGGGCCATCATTAATGGAGTATCGCTTGATATCAAACAGGAAAGCCATCAACGGTATTTAAAAAGATTCGTTTTCGGTACGCTCCATGATCTCCTGTTTCAGGTTATCATGCAGATCATTAAAATAATCACTATAGCCTGCCACACGTACCATCAGATCACGATACTCCTCCGGATTTTTGCGTGCAGCCATCAGGGTGGCATTATCCACAATATTGAACTGTATGTGATGTCCTCCAAGTGAGAAATAGCTGCGTATCAAGCTTCCCAGCTTTGCTATGCTTTCGTCGCCACGCAACAACCCCGGCAAAAAACGCATATTCAGTAGCGTTCCACCCGATTTAACCTGATCAAGTTTCCCAAGGGAGCGGATCACTGCAGTCGGGCCATGTGTATCAGCACCATGAGCAGGAGATGTACCGTCGGAAATTGCTTTTCCCGCCAGTCGCCCGTCAGGTGTAGCTCCCGTCATGTTGCCAAAGTAGTTGTGACAGGTGGTGGAGAGCATATTCATATGATACTTTCCTCCCTCTTTACCGTTAGGGCGGCTGTCGATCAGTTCGAACAGGTCGTTGTATACTTTAGCTGCTATAATATCGGCTGGATCGTCATCGTTTCCGAAGAAGGGAGTATGGTTCAGAATCCGCTGCCGCAGCACCTCTTCGCCGGAAAAATTGCGTGAGAGCACCCCGAGCATCTGCTCCATGGCAAGTGACTTCTCCTCATAGATATGCATTTTGAGAGAGGAGAGAGAGTCGGTCACGGTTCCCAGCCCGGTACACTGGATGTAGGTGGTGTTGTAGCGGGGTCCTCCGTTGTAGTAATCCTTACCTTTACTGATACAGTCGTCGGTGATCACGGAGAGGAAGGTTGCCGGACAATAATGGGCATACATCCTGTCGATATACTGATTGACCCTTATTTTCAGATCTATCACATACTTCAGCTGTTTGTAAAAAGCATTATAGAGCTCTTCATAAGTGGAGAACTCACGAGGATCACCTGTCTCTATGCCCACTTTCTTCCCTGTCACAGGATCCAGGCCGTTACAGAGTGTGACCTCTAAGACCTTGGGGACATTCAGGTAACCGGTAAGCAGGTAAGCCTCTTTACCAAAAGCTCCCACCTCAATACATCCGCTGCATCCGCCCTCTCTGGCATCTTCAAGCGATTTGCCTGAACGGAGCATCTCCTGAATATAAATATCCGGGTTAAATATTGAAGGGTAACCATACCCTCGGCGAATCACCTTGATAGCAGCATGAAGAAAGCGGTTAGGCGTAACAGAGGAGATATGCACCGAGCTGCCGGGTTGCAGGATATGCAGCTCTTCGATCACCTCCAGCATCAGGTAGGAGACCTCGTTCACACCATCGGAGCCATCCGCTTTCACCCCTCCGATATTGATGTTGGTGAAATCGTTGTAGGTGCCGCTCTCGCTGGCAGTAACTCCTACCTTGGGAGGAGCCGGCTGGTTATTCACTTTAATCCAGAAGCAGGAGAGCAGCTCTTTGGCATCGTTGCGTGTCAACGTCCCATTGGCGATATCGTGATGATAGAAGGGTGCCAGGTGTTGATCAAAGTGTCCCGGGTTGAAGGCATCCCATCCGTTCAGCTCGGTGATTACTCCCAGGTGTACAAACCAGTACATCTGAATCGCTTCCCTAAAATTGCGGGGTGCATGGGCCGGCACCCGGCGGCAGGTGGCGGCAATCTGTAGCAGCTCGGCAACTCTTTCCGGGTTTCGTTCCTCAGCTGCCAGCTCCTCTGCTCTTTCGGCATGTCTCTCACCCAGGCGTATCAGCGCATCACAGGAGCGGCTCATTGCCTGCAGCTGTTCTTCCTTATCGGTTGCTTCGGGATCATTGAACCAGTCGAGAGCGTTGATAGCCTCAGCGATCTCTTTTTTGTAATCGAGCATCCCCTTGCTGTATATCTTGCCGTCGAGACAGGTGTGTCCTGGTGCTCTCTGTTCCATGAACTCAGTGAAGAGGCCGGCTTCATAGGCTGCCATCCACTCCTGCGGCAAGCGGGAGAAGATGCGGTCGCGTTGTGAACGTCCGTTCCAGTAGGGGATCACCTCACGACTGTAAGTCTCAATATCCTCATCACTGATCAGGTAACGTTGCTGATCGCGTGTATTGAGCACTCTCAGGTCATCTACCGAATGGATGGTGAGCTCAGGAAAGGTGTAAACAGCCTTTGGCCTCTCTCCACGTTCTCCGACGATCAGTTCTTGATCACCGATATAGATCTCTTTCTGTTCGCATATCTCCATGAAGTTCATCGCACGCATCACAGGCGTCGAATATTTCCCTTCATTCTGCTTATAGAAAGAGGTCTCGATCAAGGCCCTTTCTATTGAAAGTGTGGCGGGTGTTGTTACGCTCTCTTCCCGGAGTATGCGGATACGTTCGTTCATTCCCGGTTTGCTCTTTTTCTCTTTATTGGGTGTGATATCCTGCACAGACTCTGCTGCCGGATCATTATTTGTTGTAAGTCCCTCTAGCATAGCTATCGTAATTATAAAAGTAAATAGTGAAAAAAAAGGCAAAAAATATCCAATGAGGCCGGACCTCATCTTGTTTCATACAGAATGGTATCTGAAGGACAAAAAGGTGTAATCAGCATATCCAGCAGGAGAACAATTGCTTCCCGTTGTTATGATAGAGGGTTGTCATGTGTTTATCTGAACGCTTTTTCCCGCTCTTTCTCAACATCTTGAATACTTTTAGCAAG
>CAZBFS010000150.1:0-4582 GCA_964491215.1 uncultured Proteiniphilum sp. | reverse complement strand
ACAAAACATTGATAGGTCTCATCTTTAGCTGTATCTACCCCAATTTTATGAACATACGAAACTTGAAACTCTTTGTTTTTTCCGCAACAATCAAAGATAGAGGTAAAAGTCTCTGACCAAATTGGTGAATGCGGGTGAATAATGGTGGCGCTGTTCCTCAATCAGCAGCTCCGATTCTTCCAATCCTCCCATCTCTGGAGAGAGCTCGGCAAGTATCCTTCGAACAGGCTTACCGGGTGCCGGAACCACATGTGTCAACCGTCGCAGTGCAAAACCGAAATGGTTCGACAACGCTGCCAGCTCAGTAAGCCTGTCGGCGGGAAGAATCAATGCCACTCTCCCGTGTGGCAGGAGAGATTGATGAGCCCCCTGCAGCAAATCCCGTAGCGAGAGGCTGACGGAATGTCTTGCATCTGCTCTACCGGCATCGGGAGGTAGCAGCGATTTGGTGAAAAAAGGGGGATTGGAAACAATCAGGTCGTAACGACCGGCAACATCAACCTTAAACTTTTGAAAAGATGATACTTCAACTGTCACCCTGTCACTAAAAGGAGATGCTTCCACATTTTCAATTGCCTGTTGGCAGGCTTCTTTATCAATGTCAATTGCAGTTACCACAGCGCTCCTGTTTCGCTGTGCGAGCATCAGTGCGATCAATCCCGAGCCGGTACCCACATCCAGCAGGTTGTTACACCCTTCCATGGAGGCCCAGGCACCGAGCAGCACACCGTCGGTGCCCACCTTCATGGCACACCTGTCATGACAGATGGTGAACTGTTTGAACCGGAAAGAGCAGTTTGACATAGTGTTCTCTTCATTGCTCCGCTTTGGCACGGAATTTGATCAATTATCAGGTACAGGAAAACAAATATAGCCAATTTTCTGTTCTGACAACAGAGAGAAACAAAGAATATGAATCCATTCAAAAAAAATAGCCTCCATACCGAAGAGAGTGAATCTAACGTAATCTCATTTATTGCCAGCGATTTTGTTGACGGCAACACTGAGATCGACGAATCGGGACTGAAAGAGACGCTGCCGCTGTTGCCGCTGCGCAACACCATCGTCTTTCCCGGCAGTACGCTTCCCATCTCGGTGGGGAGAAAGAAATCACTGGCGCTGATCAGGGCGCTTGGCAAGAAACAACGGTACATCGGACTGGTGTGCCAGAAAGATGCCGCCGTAGAAGATCCCGAGGCAGGTGATCTCTATCGCATGGGTGTGCTGGCTGAGGTGATCCGTGTGATCGAGCTGGCCGACGATAACCTCAGCATCATCGTCCAGGCAAAAAAAAGGTTCGAGTGGCAGGAACTGACGCAGACCACTCCCTACATGAAGGCGACCTACCTGCTGAAGGAGACCATCAAGACGCAGAAAGATGACAAGGAATACAAGGCAATCCTCGACTCCATCCGTGAATCGATGGTTCACATGCTGCAGATGCTGGGAGAGCCACCCAAGGAGCTGGTTCAGACCATCCTCAGCGATGCCTTCTCCGACATGCTGATCGGCTACTGCGGCACCAACCTTCCCATCGAGAGCCGGGAGAAGCAGGATCTGCTGAGCATCCGCGACGAAAAGGAACAGGCCTACCGCTTGCTGATGATCCTCAACCGCGAGTCACAGATCCTGGAGCTGAAGATGAACATCCAGATGAAGACCCGTGAGGATCTCAACCAACAGCAGAAGGAGTACTTCCTGCAACAACAGATCAGAACCATCCAGGAGGAGCTGGGGGGTAATACCCAGCAGATCGAGATCGACGAGTTCCGCAAGAATGCCGCGAAGAAGAAATGGAACAGCGCCGTGGCGGAGACCTTCGAGAAGGAGCTGCTGAAGCTGGAGCGGCTCAACCCGCAGTCGCCCGACTACTCGGTGCAGTACGGCTACCTGCAGACCATCCTGGAGCTCCCCTGGAACAACTATTCAAAAGACAACTTCAACCTGAAGCATGCACAGAAGATCCTGGATCGTGACCACTTCGGGATGGAGAAGGTGAAGGAGCGTATCATTGAACACCTGGCGGTGCTGAAGCTAAAAGGGGACCTCAAGTCGCCCATCCTCTGCCTTTACGGCCCCCCGGGAGTGGGCAAGACCTCACTGGGTAAGTCTATTGCCGAGGCACTGAACCGCAAATATGTGCGGGTGTCGCTGGGGGGACTGCACGATGAGGCGGAGATCCGCGGCCATCGCCGCACCTATATCGGTGCCATTCCGGGGCGCATCATCCAGAACATACAGAAGGCAGGCACCTCCAACCCTGTGTACGTGCTCGATGAGGTGGACAAGATCGGCAACGACTTCCGTGGCGATCCCTCGTCGGCATTACTCGAGGTGCTCGACCCGGAACAGAACATGGCGTTTCATGACAACTACCTCTCTATCGATTACGACCTGTCGAAGGTGCTCTTCATCGCCACTGCCAACAACCTGAACAGCATTCCACAGCCGCTGCTCGACCGTATGGAGCTGATCAACGTAGGTGGCTACATCACCGAGGAGAAGATCGAGATCGCCCACCGTCACCTGATACCCAAGGAGCTGTTGAACCACGGCATCAAAAAGGGTGCTTTCAACATCCCCAAGCCCACGCTGCAACGCATCATCGAGTTTTACACCCGCGAGGCGGGCGTACGCGAACTGAACAAGAAGATCGCCAAGATCATGCGTCGTGTGGCGCGTCGTATCGCTTCCGATGAACCCTACCAGCGTTCTTTGAAGGTGCAGGATCTGCGTGAGTACCTGGGTGTGGAGGAGTACAGCCGTGACCGTTACCAGGGCAACGAGTATGCCGGGGTGGTGACCGGGCTGGCCTGGACTGCCGTGGGAGGCGAGATCCTCTTCGTAGAGAGCTCCCTGAGTCGCGGCAAGGGTGCCAAGCTGACCCTCACCGGCAACCTGGGCGAAGTGATGAAGGAGTCTGCCATGCTGGCCATGGAGTACATCCATTCCCATGCGCAGGAGCTGGAGATCGATCCGGAGATATTTGAAAACTGGAACACCCATATCCATGTGCCGGAGGGAGCGATCCGAAAGGATGGGCCGTCGGCGGGTATCACCATGATCACCTCATTGGCTTCGGCCTACACGCAGCGCAAGGTGCGTGCCAACCTGGCGATGACGGGCGAGATCACCCTGCGGGGCAAGGTGCTGCCTGTGGGTGGCATCCGCGAAAAGATCCTGGCAGCCAAGCGTGCCGGCATCAGCGACATCATCCTTTGCAAGGAGAACCGGAAAGATATAGATGAGATCAAAGCTGACTATCTGAAGGGACTAACCTTTCAATATGTAAGCGACGTGAAGGAGGTGATTGATCTGGCGTTGTTGCCTGAAAAGGTGACCCATGCGAAGGAGTTCTCCGTCGCTAAATAAGAAACAGCTTGTAAGTGAAGTAGATCATGTAGACCCCCAGGAAGATGGCACCCTGTACCCGCTTGATGCGTGAGCTCCGTTTCATGAAGATCCAGAGCAGGACGCCGATGCCCAAGTTGAAGAGTCCGTCCACGTAATTGATGTCGGGGGTACTGATGGGGCGTATCAGACCGGTGACACCCAATATCAGCAATATATTGAAGATATTGGATCCCACCACGTTGCCGATGGCGATGTCGGAGCGCTTCTTGAGCGCCGCCACCACCGAGGTGGCCAGTTCCGGCATGCTGGTGCCGGCCGCCACGATGGTGAGTCCGATCATAGCCTCCGACATCCCCAGCCAGCCGGCAATGATCACCGCGTTCACCACCAGCAGGTCGGACCCGTAGACCAGCCCTGCCAGTCCCACAATGATAAAGAGGATATCGAGCAGCCAGTGCTTGCTCATGTGAATCTCTTCCTCCTCTGCCTCTTTCTGCGCCGGCTTCTCTTTTCGGGAGGTGATCAGCATGTAGGTGATATAGGTGATGAGCGTCAGCAAAAAGATCAGCGCCTCCAGGCGGGAGATGGTGTAATCCAGAAAGAAGAGGAAAAAGAGTAGAAAAACAACCACCATCACCGGCACGTCGAGCTTGAGCAGCTGTCGCTTCACCGCCAGCGGGTAGATCAGTGCGGAGATACCCAGGATGATGCCCACATTGAAGAAGTTAGACCCCAGCACGTTCCCCACCGAGAGGGCCCCCTGGCCATTGAGGGCAGCCTTCACGCTGACCAATAACTCTGGAGCACTGGTCCCCACCGAGACGATGGTAAGTCCGATCACCAGGGGACTGATACCAATCCTCTTTGCCAGGGAGGCAGCCCCAGACACCAGTCCTTCAGCACCGAAATAGAGAATCACGAGTGAGAGCAACAACCAGACAATTTCCATATTTCTTTCTTCTACTGTACAATCTTTTATGCGGCTGCAAAGATACCGCATTTGTCGGAAACGAAAAAACCTCTTTCCGGGAAAGAGGTTTTTCACTGTATTTTTGTCGTTATATCATTCCGAATAGTAGCGGAAATCCTTCAGCATCTCCTGCAACCTTTTGCGGGCGAAGAAAATTCGGCTCTTCACGGTGCCGATGGGCAGCTCCAGATGACGGGCTATCTCCTCATACTTGAATCCGGAGACATGCATGGAGAAAGGCACCTTATATTCATCGGT
>CAZBFS010000149.1:0-4593 GCA_964491215.1 uncultured Proteiniphilum sp. | reverse complement strand
CAAACAGTGTCTGGATGTATTGGCCGCAGCTGTCGCCCAGCCATATCGCGTAGAGGGGGTGGTTGTGTTGTTTCCCTTTTTCTGCTTGTAACAGGATTTCAGTTATTGCTTGTTGTTTTACTTCGGTTGTGAATGCTTTCGCTTTATCTTGAGCCTTTAGCATGCTGCCGGAGAGGATCATCAACAAGATAAAAGATATTTTTCGCATAGTTGTAGCACTTTAAAATTTAACAATGATCCCGATGGTGGGAAGAACGGTGCCGCTATAGGTCTCAATTTTCCTCAGTTCCTGCTCCCCCTCGGGGATGCTGGGTTTGTAGGATGAATCCATCACCACTCCCTCCGGTGTCCTGTTGGTGTAAATGGGTGGGTTATCCGACTGGAAGTTGTAGGCGTTCTGCACGTCGGCATAGAGGTTCAGCATCCATCGGTCGAAGTAGAACTCTCGGTCGACACGCAGGTCCAGTTGATGAGCATCATTCAGCCGCAGGGTGTTATAGTTGGCATAGTCGATATAAGCCTGGTTGGTGACGCTCCAGGCTGCCTTGCTGGATGAGATCTCCAAGTCGACGGGAGAGTAGGGGGCTCCCCCCACATAACGCCAGCGCATGGAGATGTTCCAGTTGCGCGGTAGTCGGTAGCTGCCGATCAGGTTCACCATGTGGCGGGTATCCCAGTTGGAGGGACGGTAGGTGCCCTCGCTGTCGGTGAACTCGCTCTTGAAGAGCGTATAGGTCACCGTGCTGTTGAACTTCTTCCAGTCGAACAGCTTGCCTGAAAACTCGATGCCATATGCACGCCCCTTACCGGTGGAGATGATCTCCTCGTCACCGATCTGCCCATAATCGGTTCCCTTACCGGCGATGCTGATCCCTTCCGCCACCGAGAGGGGGTAGTTCTGATATTGCTTGTAAAACCCTTCCAGGTTAAAGCGGGTGATGTTGGAAGGGCGAAACTCAAAACCGGCGATCACCTGGTTGGAGATGATATGTTTCAGCTGCTCGTTCTGGTTGACGAAGTTGCCTTCTGCATCCTTATACCCCAACGTGGTGTAGGCGGGCCGCATGGCATAACGTCCGATGTTGCCGTTGAGGTCCCACTTGTCACTGATTCGGTAGGAGGCAGAGAAGCGGGGGGAGAGCTGGTTGAGCGGATTTCCCATGTTCTTGTTGTAGTTGTTGCCGATGGTGTTGACCCCCAGTGAGAGGGAGAGCCTCTCGTCGTAGTAGGTGTCGGATGCCTGTATGAACGCCTGGTAGGACCAGAGGTTTAGATTGGTGCTGTAGATCAGGTCCGTGAGCGATCCATCCACGAAGGCTTTGCGGTTGGTGCTGTTGGTGTAATGGGAATAGGTCATCCCCGCACCCACCAGTATCTTCACCGGCAGATCGGGGTAGCTGCGCTCAAAACGCAGCTTGTTCTCCGCTTCATCCGAACGGTAGTCCGAGATCTTGGGTCTCGACTCGTCGTTGTTCTCATACTTGTAGTTGTTGTTGCGCAACATGTTCCTGCTCAGCACCCAGGTGTCGAAATACCTGTCGCTGAAATGTTTGTAGACTGCTCCCACAGCGTAGTTCCACTGCTCGTAGATGGGAAGATAATTGAGCAGGTACTTCTGTGCCTCGGTGCCTGTCTCCTGCAGGCCGGTGTTGAGTGTCATGTTATCGATGGCGCCGATGCCGATGAAGGAGAGCTCGTTCTTCTGGTCGATCTTGTACTTGTACTTCACCTGGAAGTCATTGTAGGTCGGCAGGAAAGGGAGTCCGATCAGCTTGAAGAGCAGCTGCAGGTAGGACTGACGGGCTGAGACGATAAAAGTGGATTTCTCGCCGATAGGACCGTCCAGGGTGAAGGCGGCATCGGAGGCACCCACGGCGAGCTTTGTGTGGATACGGTCGCTGCTCCCATCCTTCTGACGGATGTCCATCACCGAGCTCAACGCATTGGGGCGGCTCGCGGGGAAGGCACCGGTGTAGAAGTTGATCTCCCGCACGAAGTCGGGGTTGATCACCCCCACGGCACCTCCGGAGGAGCCCTGTGTGGCGAAGTGATTGATGATGGGGATCTCCACGCCGTCGAGGTAAAAGACATTTTCTGAAGGACCGCCACCCCGCACAATCAGGTCGTTGCGGTTGGGGTCGGTAGCTCCCACACCCGGCAGGGTCTGCAGTACCTTCGATACATCACGGTTCACGCCGGCAGCCTTCTCGATATCCTTCACGCTCACCGTGGCAAATGAAACGGGACTTTCAATTTTCTTCAGGTTCACGTTTGGGCGTATCACCACCTCACTGATAAGTGTTGATGACTCCGGCACGGCGATATCGATGAAAGCTGTTTGGTTGCCCTGTACCTGTATCTCAGCCGAGACTGTCGTCTCAAAGCCCACATAGCTGACGATCAGCCGCAGGAATCCGGGATCGATACCGGTGAAGATAAACCTGCCATCCAGATCGGTCGTGGAACCGATCAGGGTACCCTGAATCTGGATGGTGGCAAACTCCAGAGGCTCGTTGTTCTTCTCGTTGTACACACGTCCTTCAACCCTTCCCTGCTGGGAATAGGAGAGCAGCGTGATCAGTAAAAAGAGAACTGATAGGATTGGTTTTTTCATTTATAAAACAGGTTTTTGGTTTGGTAGTATGCTGTACAGTTCGTTTGGCCGGTAACGCCACCATATCTGACATCTAAACAAAGATATATATATTATGTTCTTTGTAGTTTTGTAAATATTATGTTTAATTAACATTGATCGATGGCTGATCATACATATCGATCATTTCGCCTGCTGTTTCCCATTTCTTAAATGGGCCCCAAATGCTGTATGAAACCGTTTTTTTGTGTTATATTTGTATGCGATAAAGATTAGAACGATTATAATTAATGAACAAGATATTCTCTTTGCTCATCTTGCTGATTAGCCTCCCTCTCTATCTGTTATCCTCAGAACCACCGGCAACGGAAGTGAGGGCGGTCTGGCTTGCCACCAATTACGGACTCGACTGGCCCCGCAACAGAACCAGCCGGGAGGTACAGCAAAATGAATTGATTGCGATCCTTGACAGTCTGAAGAAGCACAATTTCAATACGGTGCTCTTCCAGGTACGGGGAAGAGGAGAGGTACTCTATCGTTCCAAAATTGAGCCAATGTCGTCACTGGTTGTCACCGGTAACAACGCTCCTTCAGCTTTTGATCCCCTCGCCTTCACCATTGAAGAATCTCACAAGAGGGGACTGGAATGCCATGCCTGGATCGTAACCTATCCCCTGGGCAACGACAGGCAGGTGAAGAGTCTGGGGAATGCTTCAGTTACAAAAAAGAATCCGGCACTTACCCGTAAGTTTCGGGGGGAGTGGTATCTCGATCCGGGCAACCCGAGAACAGACGATTATCTCCTATCCATCGTGAAGGAGATCGTCACCGGCTATGATATTGACGGCTTTCATTTCGATTACATCCGTTACCCTGACAACAAGGGCCGCTTTCCCGACGACACCATGTACCGTCTCTACGGCAAGGGCAAATCGCTTGCTGACTGGCGGAGGGATAACATCACCCGGTTTGTGACCAAGGCATACGACTGGATCAAACAGGTGAAACCATGGGTGCAGGTGAGCAGTGCACCGTTGGGTCGTTACCGTGCCATTGGAAACAACGGCCACGGCTGGACCGCCATGGAAACGGTTTATCAGGATGCTGGCCGCTGGATGCAGGCGGGGAAGCATGATGCACTCTACCCTATGATGTACTACAAGGATCATCTCTTTTATCCTTTTGTTGACGACTGGATGATGAATGGCAACAAAAGAATTGTAGTGCCAGGACTGGGTCTGTATCAGATGGTCGAACTGGGTTGGTCCCGCCGCGATATCCTCGAGCAGGTGGATTACACAAGGAGCAGACAAGTGCATGGACAGGCCTATTTCCGGGCAGGAAACATGCTCTCAAATACAAAGGGGATCCTCTCATCCATTGAAGAATATTATCGATACCCGGCCAAACTGCCACCCATGACCTGGCTCTCCGATACCATCCCTTGTGCACCTGCTGATTTGAGGGCGGAGAGAGCCTCCGATGGCCTGTTTGAACTGAGCTGGGAAACAGCGGGTGAGAACAGCAGGGTAACTTACAACGTATACCGTACCGATAGTGTCGATTTCAAGTTGAATAGATCTGAAAATCTGCTTGCCGTGGGTGTTAGAGAACCCTGTTTTCGCATGCATGTTGCCGATGATGACAAGGCATATTACTATTACGTGACCGTATCAGATTCGTTTCACAATGAGAGTGAACCCTCCACACCGGCATTCTTTTATCACTCCATCACACTAAAGTAAAATCCACTACGACAGAGTGATCATATGATGCTGGGTGTGACAGAAAAATCAGATAGGATCGTTAGGATAAATCAATTAATTGGAATAATTTTGCAGCAATGGAGGCCAGTCAGAAATTAAGGAAAAAGGTGAAGGATGAGTTTATGGAGTACCTCACACTACATAAACATCGCAAGACACCCGAACGGTTTGCTATACTGGACCATATCTATACGACCAAGGGGCATTTCGACATGGATTCCCTCTACAAGTCGA
>CAZBFS010000148.1:0-4613 GCA_964491215.1 uncultured Proteiniphilum sp. | reverse complement strand
CCATATCTTCCTCATTATATTCCAGCCAGGCTCGGACCAGGTCACGGGGTACATCAGATGTTTTAGCAATAACTTGACGTTCATCCACCCAATAGCGCGGCAGGGGCAGATAATTAGGATTCTTATATTCCTCCAGGCTAGGAGTTGGCAGTTGGGTACTGGCTGAGTCGCTAGCCATATCCCGGTAAGAACCAAAGCGGTGGTCATAATGATGAACCATTTTGGCTTCATACAGGGGAAGAAATATTTTCTCTCGGTCTATGGTATTATTTTCAATTGTATCGATGAATACATTCCCTTCCAGCCGGTAGCCAGCCGTTTCCAATTGTAGCCGGGTGCTGAATAACCCTGAATCATTAGACATATGGAACAAAGTAGCAAATCTTATCCCCCAGGGATTACCACCCACATTATTTTCATTAACCAGCACCGGAACCCGGCTATAAATAGCTTTGGTCAGTTCCGCATCCCGCCGGCTGCGAAATACGGGACAGGTACGGGTATTGGGATTCAACAGCGCTAGGTCAGTGGCACTTAAAGTGAAGCGGCGTTCGGGGTCATCCAGATCCGATACCCGGTAGGCAAAAAAGCAGAAGTCGGCTCCGGCAGTGGCGGGGCGTTTCTCTCCTGTAAGGGTAAACAAACAGAATTTATAACTTCTATGAACTCCAAGGAAAATTGCCTGTCGATTTTCAAAATCGTATAGGCTGACCAGGGCCTGTTTATCCATAATGTCCTGGAAAAAGTACTTGGTGGTATCATCAGTAGCAATCCCGGAAGGGATGACACAGCCTACACGACCGAAGGGGCTGATAAGGTTTTTCATAAGTTCTGCAAATACAGCGTAGGTATTTACATCGCCCCGACCGCAAAGAGGAAACAGGCCGCTGTGCCGAACCAAATGGCTCTCCCCCTCAGCCTGGCGACGTGCCTCCAAAAAAGCCGCCAGGATTTCGGGATGGGTTTGTCGTAATTCATTAATAAGGCGGCTACGGGCAGCAGCATTAGGGGCTTGGGCGATTTCTAGAACTCTGCTGGCAAACCATTCGCGTTCCTGAAGTTTGATTCGTTCCCAAGGTGGGTTTCCCAGTACCACATCAAACCCGCCCTGCCAGCCAGTCTGCTCATAAAGCTCGTCGCTTGTCGCTCCAGTTGCATAGAAAACTGTAGGGAAAGCCAGGTGCCAGTGAAAGAATTGATAATGGCTGGCTAGACGTGCTATTTCCGCGATAACCTCGGGCTCGACCCGGGAAGGATCTTGGTGTAATAAATCCAATGTACTTTGCGTCAGGCTATATTCCATGCGGTTGCTGTCCTTAATCCAGACAAAGGCGGCACACCAGGCATCAGCCAGCAGTTTTTGCTGGAGATGCTCAGTGGAAGCCAGGTAATCATCATAGCGGCGTTCTTTCTCTTCCTGATCCTGCAGTTGGTTTTCAGCGATATCATCAATACTCTTATATATTAAGCTCAGGGCTGAATTGTCCATATTAAAACTAGCATCAAACAGGCTGCTTTGTCCGGTTTTTTCCAGGCGATTTTGACGTTTCAACGCGGAAACGACCTTCCGATTATCTCCTTCAATGGCTTCAAATGCCTCATCAGGTATACCGTTGACTAGCAAACCTGGCGTAGTTCCCAAGAGACTATTTCCGCACTGTATATGATGGTCTAAAAAGTTTAGCGGTTTGCCTGGTTCTAAAGACTCCAGCCAGAGGTTGATTTTGCATAGTTCAACGGCCATTTCATTTATATCTACCCCATAGATGCAGCGGCTAACCACCTGGCGCAAGGCTTGACGATAGGCACCCTGGGGCGGTTCGTCCTCACCAGTCCTGATAGCAGCTAATCGATAGGCCATCCGGCGGGCGGCACCTACCAGGAATTGGCCACTACCGCAGGCGGGGTCGCATACTTTAAGGTTTAATATAGCCCGCTCCGGATTGGCCTGGTGGGCAGCTTCCTCCAGCACTGAATCCAGTGCCGAATCCAGCAGGCAGTTAATCAAGTCAGTGCGGGTATAGTAACTGCCGGTGGTTCTACGTTCGTTACCGGCGGCTTCCTGCAGGGTAAATTGTCGGCTTTCTATGTGTAGCTGAGGGTGCAATTCTAATAAAGACTCATATACACTACCTAATTCCTCCGCACCCAGATGGCGAAAATCTACTCGGATACGACGGCTGCCTTGCTGGTGTAAGGTCAAGGCGCGCAGGCCTGAAAGGAAAGAGCGATTGGATAATTCGCTATTCATTAGATAAGGCAAGGCAGTATCAGACCACAGGAAACTCCCCAAAGCGGGAAGTCCTAAAGCGGGTAGTCCTTCGGTTTGGCCTAATCCTTGCATAACCAGCTTAAATTGCTGGTATAGATCAGGATGCTGACTACCCCGCCGTTTTTCAGCTAATTCGCGCATCCGGCGTAAGGAATAGTAGTTGTAATACCTCTGCTTAGCTATGGCAGGCACATCTTGAGCAAACAACAATTCCCTATCCTCAGCGGTACAAAGGAAGATTATCCGGTAAACCAGGCGCCGTAATTCCCGGTAATAATCCTGCTTGTGTAATTCGCCCAGCTGCAAAGCCTGACGTAGGGTCTGGTTAGCAGGATGGGCCAGGAATCCTTGTCCCAAAAGGTTGATAGATTCCATTACCCCATCTCGTAAGCGATCCAAAATACGGCTGCCTTCTTCCTGGGTATTCTGGCACCAGCGCTCCAGCCAGCAATCAGCTGGATTATCAGCTTCAAAGCGTGATTGATGACAGAGGAGCCAAAACAGCACGAAATCGGAATAAAGCTCACCTTCCATCATGACTTCCAGGTCAAATTCAATAAACGCCGGGCTGGCAATACTGGCATTGTCACGCAACAGGCGTAAGGTCAAACCATTTGATAATAATCCCCACAAGTTTTGTTCAGAGCGATTGAGATATTCCTGGACCATACTTTGCGGACTCATGGTAGCGGCTCCGGCTGCTCCTGAGGTTCGGCGATCTAAAGGCAGGCGAAAACCCAGCAAATGAATGGGGCAATGATGCCAGAAATGAGATACCGGGTAATTCTTCCCGGCTATCTCTTGAGCTTTGGCCGGAACTAATCGACCATAACCTAATTCCTGAAATAAGGGTAATAGCCAGCGTTCGCGAGTCATACCTGTTCCCAGATCGCTTTCAGGCAACTTTTCACGCGCTTCCTGAAAACTTTGCCACAGAGTACAAACTCTATTCCAGGAACGGTTAATGGCTTCATTAAGGCGCTCGTTTCCGGCCAAATGGTAGTCATCCGGTTTCATACCATTCACTTCTTCCGGAGAGCTAATCAGGCGATCTAACAGGTCAGGGGATAGCAGGCCGCCTTCAATTTTAATACTGCTATAGTTGCTATTTCTTAATCTGGCCATATTGCTCACCTCCTGTTCTGCCCGCTTATAGTAGGTAGGTATATATAAATACCTAGTAGATCCGGCGGTATTTGCGGTTCAACCCGATAGCGGATTCCACGTAAGCGGGCAGCCTGACGTACCCGAGTATGGGCGGCCAAGAGATCATCACCCCGCTGCCTAGCCTTATCCTCTATATACGGGCGTATATTTTCATAAGCGTCTATAACCTGCTGTAGAAAATGACGGGATTGTTCGGAATAGATAATTTCATCAGGGCTAGCCTCCAACAAGGCCTCGGTAGCTTCCTGGCTAAGCCAGTCTGGATTAGCAGCCGGTCCTCTAAAGGCTAGTAATTGACAATCCTCAGCTAACATGGGGTATTCGTTATCGTCCCGATAGGAAATAACGTGATAGCGAAAACGAACTAGCAACAGGGTACTGCGCTGTTCCACTGCTCGGGTACGAATTACCCCGCAACGACGTGCCGGGGCATGTCCCAATTCATCCAGGGCACTGTTCATTATGTATTGGCCCAGTCCCTCCATTACCGGATGGGTACGGGTAAGGTATAATACTTCATCAGCTACCGGCAAATCGAAACGGGCTTTAAATGTTAGATAATCAGGAACAAGGTCTTGTACGCCCTGGGGACAGCCATTAAGGTCTACTTCCAGGATACTATCACCAGTAACTAGTCCATGTAAGGCTTTTACAGCAACGTCAATAAAATTCTGCACATCCAGGTTACTGCCCATAGCCTGCCGGACGGCCTCCAGTTCCCGGCTAACATCTTCAGGGTGGATGCTGGCCTGGGCAAATACAGTGCGGGAGACTTTTTCTTTATCTGCCGCCCGCTCCCACTTGTCATGTACCTGATCACGGGTGCTATTCAGAAATTCGTCAAATAAACCTCCTTGGATTGCCTCCTTCGCATCAAACAGGCTTCCTTGACCAGGTTGGCCCCGCAATAAAAGTCCTTCGAATATTGCTTCCATTACGTCACTGCTATCTACCGGCACCGGCAGCGATATTCCTAACCGATTACGAATCAACGTATGCTTACGCAAAAGTACATCGAGAACTATGCCATCTATCTGATTATCCAGGCCATAATAGGTTAGAATACGAACCTTTTTTGTTGCCTGACCAAAGCGATCTACACGGCCTTCTCGTTGTTCATGTCTGGTGGGGTTCCAGGAAAGGTCGTAGTGGATTACAGCCTCAAAATGCTCCT